>CAIOHY010000165.1 GCA_903858205.1 uncultured Cellvibrio sp. | reverse complement strand
TTGAGGATTCACAGGATATCCTCCCACCAATATCTCAAAATGAAGATGCTTGCCGGTTGAAACTCCAGTGTTGCCAATATAGCCCAAGACATTGTCTGTTGTCACTTTATCGCCCACTTTAACCAACAACTGCGCCATGTGTGCATAAAGCGACTCCACCCCATTGGAGTGACGAAGGACAACGGTGTTGCCATACTGGGGGTGCAATTCTGACATAACGACAACGCCAGGCTTGACGGCAAAGACTTTATCGTCTCCCGTTTCACTCATCATATCGACGCCGGTATGGAAATGGGACTTACCCGTCAAGGGGTGCTTACGAATACCAAAATCAGAAGAAAAACTGAAATTGGTCACCGGCATACGGTTTGGCAAAGCGTAAAGCACTTCACGCAAAGATCGATTGGTGGACAACTCTTCGGCGACCTTACCTCGCATCAAAGGATTGGACTGTAAATCGCCGTCCAAGGTAAAGCCGCCGTTAGCAGAGTTTTGTTGAATGATTTTGATGATTTTTTCAGTCAGGCCCGAGGTTTCCAGCTGCGACTTAAGGTCGTCGTTTTCTTCAGAAACAGCCACCATTGAGGTTTCAACGAAACGGCGAATGCTCATATCACGGTCGCGAATGGTTTGCGCCAAGCTCAACATTTGCTCTTCAGTCAAGCCGTGATGGTTTTCCGTATCCGTTGAATCAACTGTGCTGCTGATCAATGCCTTGAAAACTTCTTCATGCGAGCGCTCTAAACGAGCGCGACTGATGCCAAGCGATAAGGAAGTGACAGATAACACCAGCAAACTGGCAACCACAACCGAGCCCACGATGATGGCACCACGAGCGAAAACCCGCTGGAACCGCGCAGGAATATTGAAGTAGCGCAGGTCCCCGCTTTGCTCAATGATGAGTTTGACGTCTTGGTAGTCGCGCACCCATATATGACGAACCAAGCCCGGCAAGGTTCGCAATTGAGATAAATAAGGACCGAGCGTCAGACGCATAAAACTAGAAATAAAAAGCTAAAGGAACTTAGGGCTTGGCAGGGTTAGGGGCAGATACAGCAGGAGCAGTGGGTTCAGCACCTTGGCTGAGCGCGCCTACAATTTCACCACCCTTTTCAATCTCGATTTCTGAATAGTGAATTTTGCCCACGATTTTCCCGGTTGAACGAACAATCAGACTTTTTTCACTGACGATGGTGTTGTGGAGTTGGCCGCGAACATCAATGACCTTGGCCGAAACACGTCCCGTGATTCGGCCTGTAGGGCCAATCAAGACCTCTTCTGCCGTCAAGTCACCTTCTATCACGCCATTTATCACAGCTTTGGACGGGACAGTAAACGCACCCTTGACAACCACGCCGTCACCAATGACAACGCTTTCTAAAGTATCGGATTGATTAGCCATACATGCTCCTTATTGGGCATCTTAGCAAAGAATCAATGTAAATTATTTTTAAATCCTCACCTTTCTTTTTAATTTCTTTTCAGTGGTCGCATCGAGTGACCCAACTTTTTTTATTGAAGCCA
>CAIOHY010000164.1 GCA_903858205.1 uncultured Cellvibrio sp. | reverse complement strand
TGTCCTAGGCCACTAGACGATGGGGACCCGGACTATCTTGCGCTGTCTTTGCTTTTGCGAGCCAGTGTCTGCGTTAAGAAGTGGGGCGCATTCTAGGGATAGGTGCCGTTTGTGTCAACACTTTTAATTCTTTTTTTATCAGAGTGGAAACAAGCACTTAGCGATTTTATACACCGATCAAACTACACATTCGGGCGCCATTTTTTTCGGTGCTATACTTGAGGCAACAATATGACCAGCATTTAACCGATAAGGCTTTTAAAACATCATGTCTGCCTATGTTATCGCCATAATATTCCTATTACTGATTTTGCTGGCAGGATATTTATTTATTTCTCACTCGATTGAAAAACGACGTGCACAACGCCAGCGATTGATTACGGCGCTGCGTGCACGGCGCAATTCTTTCCGCGATCTCGCTACCGGATTTCCAACGGGATTTTTATCGAACGATCTAACTACCCTGCTCTATCGCGCCCTGATCGATTGCTGCGAGCAATTATCGCGCATTGAGCCCAAAGACCCCTCGCATGCAGAGCAATTCAACCTCTACACGAATCTACTCGCAACACAAAAAGACACTGACCAACAAGCGCGCGTGCGCCTGGACAACCCAAAACAAATCAAGGAGGCACACGGGTTATTGCAAGAGCTGCACAAATTTGTGATGCAACAGTCCGCACTGAACCAGATTAACCAGGTTCAAACCGAAGCCTATGTCGATCAAATAAACCGACTATTGTTACAAATGTCGGTCGATGGCCATGTGTTTCATGCCCGCCAATCACAACAAATCGGCAAAGTACGTCTGGCTATTCACTATTACACCCTGGCCCGCAAGGCACTGGCCGCTGAAAATGCGAGCCATGGCTTCGACAAACAAATAGCCCAGCTTGACTCAGTAATTGCAAAGCTGCAGGAAAAAGCAGATTCAACGCCAGAAGGTGCAGAAAATTCGGATGCATCACCACAAAGCAAAACCGCCACAACGACTGATGGATCATCCAGCAAAGAATGGAAACAATTTGACGAAGAAAACGATAAGTGGAAGAAGAAACAAATTTACGATTAACGATAGAAAATGACTAAACGTGGGTTGGACTTTTAGTGAGACTGCAATCGTCCAAAGGATGCTATCCGCCTTACCCATTCTATGGATAAACCAATACTGTTTTTAAGTGCTCCACATTCGCAGCAACCCAGTGTTGATTAACAGCCCCCCAATTTGAAATACGATAAACACCAGCACTGTTTTCCATAACAATATCCAATTCATGGATTGCCGCGAGAGTATCCTGCGCAGTACGGCGCGGCATACCTGTAGCCTCAATAATTTTGGGAACAGTATTGATGTTTTGATCTATCAACCAAGCGACATAAATGCGGCGATAAAAACTGGTTTTAGTTTTACTGTGAACCACTGTTTTCACTCCTAAACAATCCTATAAATACAAAAAGAGCCGATTGGCTCTTCTTGCACCAAGTCTATTACAATACGTCTAACGGAACCTTACTCCCAGCTATCTACTCTAGACCGGGCGAAAAAAATGCGCCCATGAGGTAAATGCCTGCGCACTGCGTGTTTGAATCCAAACCTTTCCTTTTCCGGTAAAACGGCACACAAAACCTTCACCTGAAAAGAACAAAGATTTATAACCGCCCACTCTAGTAATGTTGTATTCCAATCCATCGGTGAAGGCAACGATGTTACTGGTGTCTACGACATAATCATCCTCTACATCGATTTCAATAATCGCCCCATAAGAGTTAAACCAAAGATCACCCTTGCCGCTGCAACGAATCAAAAAGAAACTCTCTCCAGAAAAAAAGCCTTTGAGCATACCTTGCCATTTGGTTTCCAAGGTTACGTCCATAGTCGCTGCAACAAACGCAGAGTTTTGCAAAAAAATCGTTTGGCCGTCGAGATACTGGTGAAATAAATCGCCTGGAGTTCCCGGTGCCAGGCCTATCTCACCTGCGGCACGCTCAGCAGTGAACTCATTAAGGAATAAACTTTCACCGGTAAGGAAACGACCGAAACCGCCTTTAAGTTTGGTTTTCATCACCAAATGCGTATCCATAGTCGCCATAGCTGAAGCTTCTACTTTGAGTGTTTGGTTCGCTGGGATTTGCACTGTTAAAAAACTGTAATCCGGGCGCCCTTCTATTTTATAAGACAAGCCTTTGAAGCTTGCAGGGCTCTCGACTATTTCGGATGCACTTGCTAAGACGTCTTGATTTACTGGCACGGGTAAGGGTGCTGATACAGGAGCAGTTGCCGCAACAGTTTCACTCACCGCTTTAATTACACATACAAAACCGCATTGTTCGATTGCTGTTTTAAATTTTTCAGCGGTCGCTGCTTCAACATTACTTTTTACACTCACAGGTGCTTTGGCAATAGTTTGTTGTATTTTTTCTTCGCTAGTTTTAAACATAGCGGCAAGCGAGCTAATGGCAGCCGATAAATCAATACCATCGCGTAAGTCGCCCGTTAGAATCACATTGAAATGATTATCCTGCATGATGAGACTCCTGAGTTATGCTTTACGCACGCGTAAGCTTGGGGTTAACGCATGACCAAAACTGTTGGGATTATGGGATTGGCACCACACAGTTCCCCTGCCGCTAAATTTGCATACCAAGCCTTCACCGCCCAATAGGGATTGCAACCAACTGCTGCCTGCTTTGGTAATGGTGAAATTCAGTGTCTCGTTAAATGCAACGATATGACCGGTATCGACAATATAGTCACCATTCACTTCAATCGGGTAAATCGCCCCGAACGAAGACAACACGACTTTTCCGCGCCCTTTTAAATTCAACCAGAACATACTCTCACCCGAGAGCAGGGATTTAAAACCTTGCCAGCCCATGTCCATATCGATGGAATCCTCGCAGGCGAGAAATGATCCGCTTTGCACAATTAAATTTTCGTTATCGAGATCGAGCGCCAACATGTCGCCCGCCAGATTGGAGCCCAACCAAACTTCACCTTCTTTGCCAACGGAATCAAAATGATTGAGAAAAAATGATTCCCCGGAAAGTAGCCGTTTTGCAGCTTTTAAAATTCCACCTGAATTTTTTTTGTGGGTACTGGTAGTGATATTCATATGGCCACTCATCGCAATCATCGCACCTGATTCAGCAGTGCAATGTTCTCCGGGCTGCAGAGTGATTTTTGCGGCGGTATTTCCGGGGCGGTTAATTAGTTCAACTTTCATTATGTGTGCTCCTTACCAGAATTTTGGATTTAACCAGCCCGCCAAGCCGGTAATACTGCGTGATTGAATAATAATTTTTCCTTTGCCTTGCACTCGAGTTACTAAACCCTCACCGCCAAAAAAGCTGGAAAAAATCCCGCCTGCCAATTGCAATTTCAACGTAATACCCGGTTCGTAAGCGACCAAGTGACTTGAATCCACAATATATTCACCATCAATTTCGCGTTCCAGAAGAGCGCCATAGGCGCCATAAAACACCTCGCCCGTGCCACTGAATTTGAGCCGAAACAAGCCCTCACGCGCGATAAATGAAACCAAACCCGCCCATTCAAGACCCATGGTTACGCCGGGTGTACGCGCTAAAAAAGCGCCGGGCTGCACGTAAAAAACATCATTATCTAAAGTGCGGCTGCGCAGCTCGCCTGGAGTGCCCTGCACCACCGTCATACGGCACGCGCGCTGGGTATTGTTGGTGAAATGGTTAATAAACAAGGATTCGCCGCCGATATATTTGCGCAATAACCCCTTAAAAAACCCACCGTTAAATTTTGCCGTTAAATCCAGACCTGCATCCATACTGGACATTGCATCGGACTCGGTGATGATGGTCTCGCCCGGCGCCAATTCAATTTCCAGATACGAAAACGCCTGTGATCCTTTAATCTCACATTTCATTGTTTTTTTCTCCATCGGTATTATTAACAAAGTGTTTTACAGCGGCCTGCAATACAGAAAATTCTGATGCAAAATTTTGATAGTCAGCGTGACTAAGGTTAGTTGCCAACGCATTGAGTTTTTGAATTCGCTCGTCGCTTGCAGGATGAGTGGACAAAAATTGCAGCGCTCCTTTCACCAGTTCACGGTTATTCTCATCCTCAATTTTTTCTAATTGCTTTTTCTCTTCGTCAATCATCTTTTCAAAAAAACTGGCCAAGCCAGCGGGGTTAATGCGCGCTTTTTGCAATAACGCAAAACCTTTGAGGTCAGATTCCGTTTCAAACCGGCGCGAGTAGGATTGATTGAGTAGTAAGGGTGCGGCACTGGTCAAAGTCGCCATCATTCCACTCAGATCGCCAAACACTGCACTGGCAATCATATAGATTCCGGTTGCACCAATTACACCACGCAGCCCATGTTGCTCTTCAACGTGGGTAATTTCATGCGCAACCACACCCAACAATTCTTCTGCTGATTCTGCGCGCAAAATCAACGCAGAATGAATGACTACCTGCCCGCCAGGTAAGGCGAATGCATTCAAGCTTCCATCATTCACGATGTAAAACTGGTAGGTGTAACGACTATTATCCAAAGCACCGAGCAGGGGTTTAATGAGAGGGTCAAGCAGTAAATCGGATTCTTTTTTATCCATTACATCTTTACCCAATTGATACTGGGCAATCGTTGATTCTCCGAGTTGTTGCTCCCAACTGAGCGGAATTTTTTTTGCGATCATGCCCGTGACAAGATCCATGCGCATTACCAGCAACAATGGCACAGCAACGATCAAAAAAAGAACCGCGCTAATAGCGCCCCAGCCCAACGCACGTTTGCGCCTTGCTTGTCCAAGAAGTGCAGCGACTATTGTTTGACTACCGAGATAGGAATCGCGCAAGACGCCAAGATCACTGGTATAAAAACTCCAGCCCTTGACTAGTGGATGTTCGAAAAAAACCAAGCGATTACTCGCCCCGCCCAGAGACACCTGAAGGTTTTGCAAAGGTAAGCGAATCTGTTCTTGTTGGATATGAAAAACGATACCCTGCTGATCGATATGCATGATGCCCGAGGATTTACCTTTGAGTAGCGCATCGTGAAAACCAATGCACTCGTATTGATTCTTATTTGTCACTCACTGCTCCGCATCCGTTGTGATTAGTGGGCGGATATTACCTGTCCCCAATAAAAAAGGCGATCACCGGGCTTGAGGCAGCGCAGTGAATCGCCTGTGTTAAATTTATCCTGAACACATATATGCTCAGGGATAAAATACGTCCATCAAAACATCTTTAACATTAATCAGCCAGCGCGGGATAATCCGTATAGCCCTTGGCATCGGCGGTATAAAACGTCGAAGAATCTGCTGCATTGAGCGGTGCACCCAATTTAAAGCGCGCAGGCAAATCCGGATTTGACAAGAATGGAACACCAAATGCTACCGCGTCCAGTTTTCCGGAAGCGATTGCTTCAGCCGCTTCATCAGCGGAATATCCCATATTGCCCACCAGCAGACCTTTATAATGTTCGCGCGCTGGTGTCATCACATCGCCTTGTTGTGCTTGAAAAAAATCGCTGCGCATTATATGTAAATAGGCGAGATTAAAATCATTCAAGCGTTTTGCTAGCCAGGTGATAAGCGCGATGGGGTCACTGTCAATCATACTGTTGTAGCTGTTCAGTGGCGATAAACGCAGACCGACCTGCTTGCTATCCCATACTTCACACACAGCACTGATCACTTCCAATAACAACCGCGCACGATTTTCAATCGGGCCGCCATAAGCGCCGCTGCGTTTATTCGAGCCATCGCGCAGAAATTGGTCCAACAAATAACCATTTGCGCCGTGAACTTCTACACCGTCAAAACCGGCCGCTTTTGCGTAAATTGCGGCTTGTTTAAATCCGGCGATGCCGAGTTTCCCTCCATCGCCATAGTCGCTTCGGCTATGATTAAGCCTGCGCTGGCACGCTGCGCATAGTATTCAGCCATAAGTGCATTGGGCAGATGTTCAAGGCCAGCACGGCAACGGGTAAGTGGAGCCATCCAGATACGATTAGGTACGTCGATGTTGCCAATCGTCAAAGGGCGAAAAAGTATTTCGGTTGTACTCATATAAACCCCGGTTAGCGATACTGACAAATAAGTTACAGGCGGTTTGCTACGCTTAGACTATTGAAAACGATCAATCCAAGTTTAATAACGTTTTTATCATCTACCTAATTGTTCTATGATTTGGGCACCATGAGTGACGCTGACAATACCTTAGTAGCACCTTAACACCCAACTCCCGACTTAACGCATTTTTTATGGAGACTTACCTATGCTGATCAACTGTGTTGCTTATCAAGAGGGGAAAAAACTCTGCAGTATTCCAGTGGAAGAGATAAGTGACTATGTAAAAAAAGCAGACTGTTTTGTGTGGGTTGCATTAAAAGATGCTGAACCGGCCGAACTAACCCAAATGCAACAGGAATTTGGTTTGCATGAACTGGCTGTTGAAGATGCGCACGTCGGTCACCAACGCCCAAAAATTGAAGAATATGGTGATTCACTGTTCGCCGTGATGCACACGGTTGAATTTGTCGATGGCGAGTTAAATATTGGTGAGGTCGATGTATTTGTCGGTGAGAATTATGTGCTCTCAACTCGTAACCGCACCCAGCAAGGATTTCTGGGCGTTCGCGCCCGCTGCGAGCGCGAGCCCCATCACCTTGCGCAAGGTTCGGCTTTTGTATTCTATGCATTGATGGATGCAGTTGTTGATCGCTATTTTCCAGTTGTTGTCGCACTTGAAACTGAACTTGAAATTATTGAGGATCAGATTTTTACCAAAGGTTCGCAACGCGCCAATATTGAGCGACTTTATGAACTAAAACGTAAAGTCACTTTGCTCAAACACGCCGTTGCACCTTTGCTGGAAGCAGTAGGAAAATTGGATGGTGGACGTGTTCCGCCAATTGTTGCCAACACCAAAGATTATTTTCGCGATGTGCAGGACCACCTCTACCGCATCAACACTTCTATCGATTCCATTCGTGACACCATCGGCACAGCGATTCAGGTGAATTTATCGATGGTGAGTATCGATGAAAGCGAAGTTAACAAACGCCTTGCGGCTTGGGCTGCCATATTTGCGGTCGCAACAGCCTTTGTAGGCATTTGGGGAATGAACTTTGAACATATGCCGGAATTAAAGTGGAAATACGGTTATCCGGTTTCTTTGGGCATTGTCTCGGTAATTTGTGTGTACTTATATTACCGCTTTAAAAAATCTGGCTGGCTATAACAAAAAATCACCGTCTATGGCGGCGATTTTTTGTTATTCAACAGACTGATATACACCGGGGCACTCTGCAGATTTTTAATCGATTTTTCGAATTAACAACAGCGGGTGACCCAGTTCAATTGCGCCCTCAAAAAACTCTTGCCCGATTAAATGTGGAGCAACATTTTTCCAACCATAACTGCCCTGACCACAGGCAGATGTCACCTTACCTAAGGCTAAATCTCCAAGGCTAATCACATCACCGTCATCAACTTTGCGATAACCCTGCGGAAATGGATGCATCATTAATCACTACCTGCGCAATTGTTTTCACGGAGTATATAGCCTGCACCCAGTTACCAGTGCGCACCAAACCCATTGCTGTAACTGAGTCGCAAATATTGTTCATCAAAGCTCGCCAAGTGCAAAGGCGGTCGGGACAGAAAACTCCAGCTCTGCCTTAATGTCAATCGCATTTTGAGTAGAAACCGGATCATTTTTCGCCGGAATCTGCCTACTGGCCTCCGCAACTTTTTTCACTGGCGTCCTGACATCGCCTTTTCCTTTACGCACAGGCGGCCAACTTCTAGCGACTTCGATCCGGGCAGTACGGGGATACATTGCTTTGAAGCGGCTAAAGAGATCACTGTCTTTTGTACTGGGCTTCAATAAATCATCCCTGAAAACAGTCGATGAAGGTACATCGCCAATCCATGATTTAAGCAATAAGGCGAAAAACGCATCGTCCCTAATATGACCGAGCACGATGGTATTGAGGCTGACAAACACACCTCTCGACGGGCTAAAAGCAACCACGAGATGATCATTTGGCTCCAATCGATCGCGGATCAGCCCTTCAAAATAAGCCAGATTGTGAGACTGGGCGATGATCGCATCTGCCGAATTGTTGATCGCAACCGACTCGCGCCAGAGTCGGCTGAACTGCCGTTGTGTAATTCCCTGGCTAGTGAGGACTTTTAACTCCAGACGTTTGGGGTAAATTCCGTTAATCAATTCTTGCGCATTAGTGCCGACCTGACCCGAATAGAGTGCAGCTATAAATAACTCATTACCTAACTCAGAATAGGTGGCGACGCCATTTAAGCTCAACTCGGCACGCACTGAGCTGCTCAGTAAAGCAAGTAAAAAAAACACGCTGTTAAACCAATACTTCATAGACATGTCG
>CAIOHY010000163.1 GCA_903858205.1 uncultured Cellvibrio sp. | reverse complement strand
AGATTTGAAGCAAGAAAACAAAGTGCCTCATGATTTTCTATAAAAATCATGGGGCACTAATGACGTAATGGAGTTTTTGGGTCGCTAACTTATGGTTGGCGGGGTGGTTGGTTTTCTTAAGTCTAGTTAATAAATTTTTGTTCAGGCGCAGGGATAGCGCTGGATAATTGCGTTCAATTTCATCATGCTGCCAAGGTCTTTCGTTAATCAGCTTGCGCAGTCCTTTCTATGATCAGTGATCTCTCGTTTTATCTGCTCGCCATTCCGGTAGTGATTTTAGTTGGCATGTCCAAAGGTGGCTTTGGCGGTGGTTTTGGTGCGCTCGCCGTGCCCCTGTTGTCGCTCATGATTGATCCACGTCTTGCGGCGGCAATTTTATTGCCCATTCTGTGCAGCATGGATGCGTTCAGTTTGTGGAGCTTTCGCGGCACCTGGGACAAACTCAATCTCAAAATTTTGTTGCCCGGTGCATTGCTCGGCACTATCGCCGGAGCATTGACATTCGAAATGACCAACGCCGATTGGGTACGTTTAATTATTGGAGTATTGTCGATTTATTTTGTTGCGCACTATTTATGGGGTAAGCACTTTTTAGAACGATTGGAGCAGCGTAGGCCCAATAAAATCGCCGGTAGTTTTTGGGGCAGTATTGCCGGTTATGTCAGTTACATTGCGCACGCAGGTGGCCCGCCAATAGCGATCTATTTATTGCCGCAACATTTATCCAAATCCGTATTAGCAGGCACAACGATTTTATTTTTTGCCATCATCAATTTTATAAAACTGATTCCTTATGTCTGGCTCGGCCAGATCAGTGGAGGATCTTTCTTCACATCGCTTGCATTACTGCCACTTGCGCCGCTCGGTGTTTGGCTCGGTGTGTATTTGCATCATCGCGTATCTGACCGGATTTTCTATTGGATCAGTTATGGGTTTTTATTGTTGGCGGGAGTCAAGTTGACATATGAGGGCGTGGCGGGGTTATTGAGCTAGGGCGGTAGAAGTATGGCGGCAGGCCGCCATAGAGACTAGGTTGCTTTACTCCACTGGGGTGCTGGATGAGGTTTCGCTCGATTGAACGCTAGACGTACTTTCGCTACTGGCTTGCACCGTGCAGTAGTCAATTATTTTCTCCTCTACTTTCGCGGCAGCGCTGGATGTTTTCTGTTGCTGCTTCCAAAACTTGCATTCCACACTGCGTTCTTTCGCTGCTTTTAGTTTCGCCAACTGGTCAGATTCTTCTTTGTTGATCAAGCGTTCTTCCCGACGTGCCTCGGCTTGCGCTAAAAACACTTCATGGGTTAATTCTTCGGTTGATTGCGATGCGTTGCTGGCTGACTCTGGTGCAGATTGGGCAGGCTGCTCGTGCGCAGCAGCGCTTGCGTGCACTTGTTGTAATGCTTCTTGCTCAGCCGCAGAGTTATGCGGAGTGCTGCTGGGTTGCGCGGCCATCTGTTGATTTGCCATCAATAAATAAACGCTGAACCCGCCGAGGAAAAATAGTCCTACTGCCGCTGCGATTGTTTTTTTACCAATTTCCATTGCCTGCTCCTATACGCAATTGGTTTTTTCTCATACTAAAAGCGTTTTATGCTTTTTTGACTACCGATGATTTCAGCATCATGGCGCCCATGCCGTCAACCTTGCAATCCAGATCGTGATCACCCTCCACAATGCGAACAATTTTGGCTTTGGTGCCGACTTTAATGACGGATGATGTACCTTTGATTTTCAAATCTTTTACCACTGTGACGTTATCGCCATCAACAAGAATATTGCCGTTGGCGTCGCGAACGATCAGTTGGTCTTCAGTTGTTGTTGTCTCTGAAGAATTTTTTGGCCATTCGTGGGCGCATTCGGGGCAGATAAATAAATCACCGTCTTCGTAGGTGTATTCGGAATTGCATTTGGGGCAGTTAGGTAGAGTGCTCATATCGTTTTCTTCATAGTGGAGAATGGCTCCCAAGCAAAGCCTGGGAGCGGAATATTGGTGATCGATCTATTTCTTTTTCAACGCTTGCTGCAACAATGCACCCATGCTGCCCATTGCTGCTGGTGCAGGATTGTTTTTCTGCGCCGCGCGTTGTTGGTTTTGCGACTGTGGGCGTTCGCCGCCCTTCTTACCTTCCACCTTTTCGCCGGGTGTATCATCCAGGCGCAATGACAGAGCGATACGTTTGCGCGGTACATCCACTTCCATTACTTTGGCTTTTACGATATCGCCCGCTTTTACGGCTTCACGTGGATCTTTAATAAAATTGTGTGAGAGCGCGGAGATATGTACCAAGCCATCCTGATGTACGCCGATATCGACAAAAGCGCCGAAATTGGTCACATTGGTAACTGTGCCTTCCAAAATCATTCCGGGAATCAAATCAGTGATTTCTTCTACACCTTCCTGGAATTGCGCGGTTTTAAATTCCGGGCGCGGGTCGCGGCCGGGTTTATCCAATTCTTTGATGATGTCAGCCACGGTGGGAACACCGAATTTTTCATCGGTGTAGTCCACCGCTTTTAATCCGCGCAGGAAGGATGAATCGCCAATCAGCCCTTTAATTTCACGCGCATTTTTTTGCGCGATTTTTTCAACAATCGAATAAGATTCCGGGTGTACCGCAGAAGCGTCGAGTGGATTTTCGCCACCGGCAACACGCAAAAATCCTGCGGCTTGTTCAAAGGTTTTTTCACCAAAACGCGGCACTTTTTTCAGTGAGCTACGCGAATTGAATGCGCCGTTCTGGTTACGAAATTCAACGATGTTATTGGCAAGGGTGGTGTTCAATCCTGACACGCGTGCCAGTAGCGCAGCGGAGGCCGTATTTACCTCCACACCCACGGCGTTCACACAGTCCTCAACGACCGCATCGAGTGAGCGTGCCAGTTGCGATTGGGAAACATCGTGTTGGTATTGGCCAACGCCGATGGATTTGGGATCGATTTTTACCAGTTCAGCGAGTGGGTCTTGCAAACGGCGCGCGATTGAAATTGCACCGCGAATCGTTACATCCAAATCCGGAAATTCTTTTGCAGCGAATTCCGATGCAGAGTAAACCGACGCGCCTGCTTCACTCACGATCACTGTAGTGGCTTTAATATCGGTGTGTTTTTTCAATACATCTTTGGCAAATTTTTCAGTCTCGCGCGATGCGGTTCCGTTACCAATCGCAATCAATCCCACATTATGTTTGTTGCATAAGTGAACCAAAATCGCTTCGGATTCGGCGATTTTATTCAGCGGCGGCGTTGGGTACATTACGCAGTGATCGAGCACTTTACCCGTTGCATCTACCACCGCGACTTTTACACCGGTGCGCATACCGGGGTCTAAACCGATAGTGGCTTTTTGACCTGCTGGCGCTGCGAGCAACAAATCTTTTAAATTAGATGCGAAAACTTTAATCGCTTCTTCTTCCGCTTTTTCACGCAGTTCACCGAGCAGATCCGTTTCCAAATGCGTTAACAATTTTACTCGCCAGGTCCAGCGCACTACTTCTGCCAACCAGCCATCGGCGGCGCGGCCTTTATCTTGTACTTGCCAGTGTTCAGCGATCATGGATTCGCAGGGGTGGCCGATGCGGGCTTCTTCATCACCTACTTTAATGCTGATGCTCAGCACACCTTCGTTGCGACCGCGGAACATGGCGAGGGCGCGATGCGATGGCACAGATTTAAGCGGTTCATCGTGTTCAAAATAGTCACGGAATTTTTGCACTTCTTGTGATGTGTCAGTAAGTTTTTCGGCGACGGCGCGCGCAGAGAAAGTGGCTTCTTGTTGTAAGAAGTGACGCAGGCGACCGAGTAGTTCTGCATCTTCACTGAATTTTTCCATGAGGATGTACTTGGCGCCGTCGAGCGCGGACTTCACATCATTAATATTGTGTTCCGCGTTGAAATATTTTGCTGCTTCCACTTCGGGGGCGAGGCTCGGGTCGGACAATAAGGCTTCTGCTAGCGGTTCCAAACCGGCCTCTTTGGCGATTTGGCCTTTTGTGCGGCGTTTGGGTTTGTAAGGAAGATACAAGTCTTCAAGGCGGTTTTTGGTATCAGCGATCCGGATTTCTCGTTCCAATTCGGGTGTTAGCTTGTCTTGTTCCGCAATCGATTTGAGGATTGCGGCGCGGCGATCTTCCAGTTCACGCAAATAGCGCAGGCGTTCTTCCAGGGTGCGCATTTGCGTATCGTCCAGCCCGCCCGTCACTTCTTTACGGTAGCGGGAGATAAACGGCACAGTTGCGCCTTCATCCAGCAGCCCCACGGCGGCGCTAACTTGTTGTTCCTGAACGTTTAATTCATCGGCAATGCGTTTGGCAATACTGGGTAGGCTGGTCATAGCGTAAGACTCGTGTAGCTGGCTTGGATCGGAGAGGGCACCATTATCGCCAAATTCGCCGCGCCTGCCAGACTTGTTTTTAGCCAGTGTTTATGAGCGGAAAAAATTTTTTGTGATCCGGTGAATCTGTTCTGGTGGTGTCTGCGTCTCAGTTAATAACAAGCAAACAACAATGAACAGGAGCAGGAAATGAAAACACTATTCGCGAGCTTTTTGATGTTGACAGCGGGTTCGGCTGCAGCGCACAGCGCATGCAACATGGAATTGGCGGCCGGCCTACGGATTACTGATAAAAGTATTGAATTCTATAAGGACGATAAGCAAGCCTACAAAATTCTGGAAGATAAATACTTGGTGGTGAAGGGCAGTACACTCAAGTTAAGTCAAATCCAGCAGGATGTAGTGGCAAATTACGCAGCGAGTATTCGCGCTGCTGTTCCCGAAGTGCATGGCATGGCAGTTGACGGAATCGATTTGGCGATAGAGGCGATCACCATTACTTTTGATAGCTTGCTGGGCGAAAAAAATCAAATTTCTGCACAGCTCGCGACTGAGCTGAGCAATCTAAAAAGTGATGTGAATCGCTACTTCTCTTCAGGCGATGCGATCACTTTTAATCATGGTAGTGATGGCATTCCTGATTTTTTAGGAAAACATTTTGAAACGCGAGTAGAGCGTATTGTAGAAACCTCGGTACAAAATTCCATCGGCAGCATCATGATTGCGATGGGTAAAGAGGTTCTTGCGTCGGGTGGCAATATGGAGGCCTTTGAGGCGCGCATGAATAAATTCGGCGAGCAAATGGAGGTGCAGATGAATTCCAAGGCGGAGCTTCTAGAGGCGCGCGGGGAAAAATTATGCGGCAGCATGCGTGCTGTTGATGCTGGTGAAGAGCAATTAAAAAAGGCGGTTCCAGCGCTAGAGTCGTTCAATTTTATTCGTGTAAATGCAACGAATGTTGATATCGCCAAAAGCGAAATTTAATGATCGTATTGAAAATAATGTTGTTGAGTCAGAGTGTCATCCCGATCGCGGGAGTGACAATGCGGACAGAAAAAATGATGTGTGCGGTATTGCCTTTTAAGCAATGCTAATTTGAACAATACAGGAGCTAATTATGTTAATTCGTACCTTGGTAATGACAGCGATGATTTCCTTCGCCGCCCCAATGGCTTTCGCGGAAATAATTGCCAAAACCTATCCCGTAAAAGATTTTACGGAATTTGTTTCTGGTGGAAATACTGTTGTAGAAATCAGCCAGGATGGCACCGAGTATTTGCGTGTTGAAGCAGAAGCAGACGTTATGCAGCGAGTGAAGGTAGACCAAAGCGGTAAGCGTGTGAGCGTCTGGGTTAGAAGTGATTCCAACTTTTTTAATTGGTTTGGTCACAGCAATGATCCGGTGCGCATTACCTTGCGTGTAAAGCAATTGGAGTATTTGGAAATATCTGGCGGTGCGCGTGCCACACTGGGCGATTTGCAGGGTGAAAAGTTTCAGCTTAACGCCAGTGGCGCAGGTGACGTTAATTTTGCTGCCTTGAACGCAAAACTGTTGCACATGGATTTGTCTGGTGCTGCCAATGTACACATTAACAGCGTGAACAGTCAGGAGCAGGATTATGATTTATCGGGCGCATCCAATGTTGAAATTCAATCGGCGAGCAATACCCAGGATTTGGATGTAGGTGCGAGTGGCGCAAGTAATTTTCACGGGAAAAATCTCACTGCAAAACAAGCTCGGCTTGGTGCAAGCGGCGCATCGCATGTTGAGGCATCTGTGACTGATTTGCTCGATGCGGATGCGAGTGGTGCATCGAGTGTTGACTATTACGGTAATCCAAAAGCCAAAACCGATGCGAGCGGTGCAAGCCAGGTAAATGCACATGCAGATTAAGTTCGTAAATTAGTATTTCCCCGTGTTTCTCCACAGAAGCATGAGGCTGCTATAGCCACTAGGCTAGGAGGCTCGCCTCATGTTTCTGTCCGCTTTAATGCCCGTGCGCCCAGCACTCCCTTCTGCATTAATCTACCTCTGACCAGCCCGCCGACCAGTTGATATTGACTGCTTAACCATCCTTGCGCCTAAACCGATTTTGAAAGTCAGTATGGGCGCGTAAAACCTTGCTTGGGAATTTGTGCGCTCGGGGGCTTGTTTAAAATTGTTATGGTGTTATAGTGGTGTATAACAGTATGTTGGTGGGTGAGCTGAAATCGCAAAGCCGGAGTACTTGCCGCGCGGGGCTGTTGGGTGCCGAATAACCCTTATGAAATTTAAAGTGTTTTTTACTACCTTTTTAAAGAGAGCATTATGAAACGTTTACTGATATTAATTCCTTGTATTGCACTTTCAGCCTGCGTGTATAACCAACACACCAACGAGTATCGCAAAGGTACAGAAATTAGCGCGCAACAAGTGGCCACGATTGAGCTGGGTAAAACCACCAAACAATGGGTGCTGACCAACGTTGGTATTCCTGATCGCACCCAGACTGAAAAAGATGGCTTAGAGGTTTTTGAATATGTTTATGAACGCACCGAGAAATCCAGTAAGAGTTTTATCTTTTTATTCGATATAGACTCAGACAAAGTTGCCTCGCGCAAAGTGACTCGCGTTGTTATGCGCGATGGCATTGTGCAGGCTATTCATGTTAACGAAACTAAATAAACGACACTAAATAAACGACACTATGAATTGGAATGATGATCAGCCCATCTATCGACAGCTGCGGGAAAAAATTGTGGCATTGATTTTATCGGGTGTATTCAAAGAGGGCGATGCTCTGCCGTCCGTGCGGCAGGTCGCCAGTGACTATCAAATTAATCACATTACAGTGAGTAAAGCCTATCAGGAGTTGGTGGATATGGGGCTGGTGGAAGCGCGGCGTGGTATGGGTATGTATGTAGTGCAGGGTGCGCAACAAAAACTGCACAACATTGAAAAAGAAAAGTTTATCTCTACTGAAGTGCCTGCACTTTTGTTGCGTATGCGGCAACTGGGCGTAAGTAAAAAAGAATTGATCGCTGCGCTGCAAGCCGCGCAAGGAGAATAGTATGAGTCCGGTAATTAGTGCCCGGGGGGTACACAAACATTACGGAAAAAAAGTGGCGTTGGATAACATCAATGTGCAAATCGACGCGGGAAAAATTGTGGGTTTAATTGGCCCTAATGGGGCGGGCAAGACCAGCTTGTTAAAAGGGATTTTAGGTTTGGCGCCGGTAGCGGGCGAATTGACAGTGTTGGGCATGAATCCGCAGCGCGATCGGGTGAAATTATTGGAGCAGGTTTCCTTTATTGCCGATACCGCTACTTTGCCGCGCTGGATCAAGGTGCGTGAGTTAATCGCTTACACCGAAGCTGTGCATCCGCGTTTTAGCCGCGCACAGTGCATGGGTTTTTTAGCGAATACGGATATCCAATTAAACGATAAGGTGCAGCAACTTTCCAAGGGGATGGTGATGCAATTGCATCTGGCACTGATTATGGCGATTGATAGCAAGCTGTTGGTGTTGGATGAGCCGACCTTGGGGCTGGATATTCTGTATCGCAAACAATTTTATGAGCGCTTGCTGAATGATTATTACGACGCGGAAAAAACCATTCTGATCACCACCCATCAAGTAGAGGAAATTGAAACTATCTTGACCGATTTAATCTTTATCAATCAGGGCAAGCTATTGCTGAATAGCAGCATGGATGAGATCGCCAACACCTATGTCGAGTTGCAGGTGGATGCGCACTACAAAGAACATGCGCTGGCACACAACCCGATTCACGTGCGCAACTTGCTCGGTGGTTTCGGTATGTTATATGAGGGCGCAGATCACCAGCGCGATTCGCTTGCGGCTTTGGGGCGTTTGGCCACGCCCAGCCTAAGTGATTTGTTTGTCGCCAAAGTAAAACCACAAATCTGTGTTCCGGGAGGTGTGTGATGATCACAACAATAGTGGCGCAAATGAAGCGCGAATTTTGGGAGCAGCGAGTCAGTTTTTTATGGGCGCCGCTAATTTTTATCTTGCTGGTCGAAGCGCTTTCCATTTTGGTAATGGTCCATCCGCACAATATCCATTTTCCCGATAATGCGCCTTTAGCGCTGGATACACTGACCGTCGAATCCTATTCATCATTTGATCCTGCGACCGGCAAAACACGTTTGGATTTCAATACGCCTGACGCACTGGCGTTACTTGCTGGCTTGCATCAGGCCGTCGCTTGGGGAATTTTTGCATTGATGTTTGCGGTAGCTATTGCGACCTACGTCCACAGCACCTTATTCGCAGACAGAAAAAGCAGGGAGATACTATTTTGGCGCTCCATGCCGGTGAGTGAGACCCTCAATGTAATGGCGAAATTATTAATGGTGTGTTTGGTTGTCCCACTGTTGATTCTGCTCTGCAATTTATTGAGTTTTGCTTTGTTTATGATAACTGCACTATTCATGGGGCAAGATTTCTCGCAGTGGTGGCTAGCGCTAAAAATGGGACTGCTCAGCTTCAAAATAGTGGGCAGTAGTTTTGTAGTTATGTTGCTGATACTGCCTTTTATTTGCTGGGGATTATTTGCCTCTGCATTTGCAAAACGTTCACCGGTCACTATCAGCATCGCGATTCCGGCAGGCTTATGGTTGGCCGATGTATTCTTGCAAAAATATGCTGAGATTAGTCTTGGAGTTAAGACGTTGTTAGGCGGCTATTGGCAATTTGCATCCGCCTCTTTTGGTAAGTTGTGGGGCGCAGACGGCTCTGAGGACTTTAGAATATTGGATATTAATCTGGCGGCTGGGGTAGATCCAAAAATCTCTTCAATCGCGATAATAATTTCCGTGCTTTTAATTGCTGCCACTATTTGGCTACGCAATAACCGTTACGAGATTTAACTCCTATGATTAAGGTTCAAGGAATTACCAAAACAGTTGCAACTCAGGAAGGCGATTTAATTATCTTGCGCGATATTTCCTTAGCGGTCGCGCAAGGTGAATCACTTGCGATAACCGGAGCTTCGGGTTCGGGCAAGTCCACCCTCTTGGGAATTTTGGCGGGATTAGATGTGCCAACCAGCGGAAAAGTCATCTTAAATAACCACTCGCTTACGTCTCTTAATGAAGAGGGGCGTGCGCGGGTACGAGCTGACAATGTGGGTTTTATCTTTCAATCTTTTCAATTGTTGCCCGGTTTAACGGCGCTGGAGAATGTCATGTTGCCGCTGGAATTGCGCGGCAATAAAAAAGCAAAAAATTTGGCGATGGATTTTCTAGGGCAAGTGGGATTGGAGAAGCGTACCAGTCATTACCCGCAACAGCTCTCCGGGGGCGAGCAGCAACGAGTTGCCATAGCACGGGCATTTGCCAGTCAGCCCAAAATTCTTTTTGCCGATGAGCCAACAGGCAATTTAGATTCAACTACAGGTGCGCGCATTATTGATTTGCTCTTTGAGCTAAATGCCGAGCAGGGCGCAACACTGGTGCTGATTACGCATGAACACCGGCTTGCAGCCCGTTGCCAAACACGCATTGAATTATCGGCAGGT
>CAIOHY010000162.1 GCA_903858205.1 uncultured Cellvibrio sp. | reverse complement strand
CGCGCACCAGAATCCGCCATCATGTAGATAGAGTTAAAGGATTCTTGACGCACAGTTTTACTGTTACGGTCGAGTACGTCAACGTGTGACAACTCATCCATCATCGCTTTACCAACTTGGTCGCCAGCTGCACCCCAAATATCAACCACGTTGTTATAACGCTCTTGATTGGTTACGAGGCCTGACATGAACTGCTTGTCATACTCTTTAACCTTGTTGGTTGCTTCGGTGATGATGCGCTCTTTAGATGTAGGAATCAGCATATCGTCGATTGCAACCGAGATACCAGCATTTGTTGCCAAGCGGAAACCAGACTGCAAGAGTCGGTCAGCAAAAATAACAGTTTCACGAAGACCCCACTTACGGAATGAAGTGTTGATCAAACGTGAGATTTCTTTTTTCTTCAGAGGCTTATTGATTTCCTCAAAAGTCATGCCCTTAGGCAAGATTTCTGACAAGATTGCACGGCCAACTGAAGTTTGATAGATCTTGGTCTTTTCAGCAAAACGGGCATCGCCCTCTGCTTTCTTATCCACAATCTCAAACTCAGTAATACGCACCGCAACGCGTGAAGCCAATTCAACCTGGCCAGCTTCGTGTGCACGAATTACTTCAGCGATATTAGAGAAGACCATGCCTTCGCCTTTACCGCTGATCTTGTCACGAGTAGCATAGTACAGACCCAACACCACGTCCTGTGAAGGAACGATAGATGGTTCGCCGTTAGCTGGGAACAATACGTTGTTCGAAGCCAACATCAATGTACGTGCTTCCATTTGCGCTTCGAGCGACAAAGGAACGTGAACCGCCATTTGGTCACCGTCAAAGTCGGCGTTAAATGCCGCGCAGACTAATGGGTGCAATTGGATTGCTTTACCTTCAATCAGCATTGGCTCGAAAGCCTGAATACCGAGACGGTGCAATGTAGGCGCACGGTTCAACATGATTGGATGTTCACGAATCACCTCTTCGAGAATGTCCCAAACGATTGGAGTCTGACTTTCAACTTCTTTCTTCGCAGCTTTAATAGTGGTTGCGATTCCCAAAGTCTCGAGCTTGTTGAAAATAAATGGCTTGAACAATTCCAAAGCCATCAATTTTGGCAAGCCGCACTGATGCAATTTCAACGTCGGGCCAACCACGATGACTGAACGACCAGAGTAGTCAACACGTTTACCCAACAAGTTTTGACGGAAACGACCGCTCTTACCTTTAATCATCTCAGCCAAGGACTTGAGAGGACGCTTGTTAGCGCCAGTCATAGCCTTACCGCGACGACCGTTATCGAGCAATGAGTCAACCGCTTCTTGCAACATACGTTTTTCGTTGCGAACGATGATCTCTGGTGCGCGCAACTCCAACAAACGCTTGAGACGGTTGTTACGGTTAATCACGCGACGATAGAGGTCGTTCAAATCTGAAGTAGCAAAGCGACCGCCATCCAACGGCACCAATGGGCGCAATTCAGGTGGCAATACTGGCAATACTTCCATGATCATCCAGTCAGGCTTAATACCTGAAGTCTGGAACGCCTCGAGCACTTTTAAGCGCTTAGCGTATTTCTTAATCTTGGCATCACTACCAGTAGCTTTTAAGTCAGCACGAATAGTCTCAACTTCACGATCGATATCAATCGAACGCAAGAGATCACGAATGCCTTCAGCGCCCATGATGGCCGTAAATGCACCGTCACCGTACTCTTCAGTCTTGGCGTAGTACTCATCCTCAGACATGATCTGACCGCGCTTCATGGCGCCTTCAGGGGTCATGCCTGCATCAACCACTACATATGCTTCAAAGTAAAGAACACGTTCGATATCACGCAAAGTCATATCGAGAACCATACCCAAACGGGATGGCAAAGACTTTAAGAACCAAATGTGTGCAACAGGGGCTGCCAACTCAATGTGGCCCATGCGCTCACGACGTACTTTGGCGAGAGTAACTTCAACACCGCACTTCTCGCAGATGACGCCGCGGAACTTTAAGCGCTTGTACTTGCCGCATAAGCACTCGTAGTCTTTGGTTGGTCCAAAAATCTTGGCGCAGAACAGACCATCACGCTCGGGCTTAAAAGTCCGATAGTTGATGGTTTCTGGTTTGCGAACTTCACCAAAAGACCATGAGCGAATTTTCTCAGGAGATGCGAGACCAATTTTGATGACATCAAACTGCTCTTCGCCCTGCGTTTGCTTAAATAAATCGAGCAATGCTTTCATATCAGTTGCGCTCCATGTCAATGTCAATACCCAACGAGCGGATTTCTTTTACCAGCACGTTGAAGGATTCGGGCATGCCAGCATCAATTGTGTGCTCGCCCTTGACGATGTTTTCGTAAACTTTGGTACGGCCTGCGACGTCATCGGACTTCACTGTCAGCATTTCCTGCAAGACATATGAAGCACCGTATGCTTCGAGGGCCCAGACTTCCATCTCACCAAAGCGCTGACCACCAAACTGGGCTTTACCACCCAATGGCTGTTGCGTTACTAATGAGTAAGGTCCAGTTGAACGTGCGTGC
This sequence comes from uncultured Cellvibrio sp., assembly GCA_903858205.1. Lineage (GTDB taxonomy): Bacteria > Pseudomonadota > Gammaproteobacteria > Pseudomonadales > Cellvibrionaceae > Cellvibrio. Next base: position 1,305 of record CAIOHY010000162.1, on the reverse strand, counting down.
ATCTTGTCATCGACCAAATGGTGGAGTTTCAAGACATGCATGACACCAACAGTCACCGGACGCTCGAACTGATCGCCAGTTCGGCCGTCGCACAGAATCATTTGCTGACGTGATGGGGTCATCTTCAAAGATTTAGCAACATCTTCTGGATACGCCAACTCAAGCATGCGACCGATTTCTGCCTCTGTAGCACCATCAAACACTGGTGTTGCAAATGGCAAGCCTTGGCGGAGATTTTCAGCCAAAACATTGATCTGCTCGTCAGTGAAATTGTCGATGTCTTCGATACGACCAGTTTCGTTGTAAAGCTGCTTGAAGAACTTACGTAATTCAGTTTGCTTAGCGTGCTCACGAACCATCTCGTCGATGCGCTTACCGATACCTTGAGCAGCCCAACCTAAGTGGGTTTCCAAGATCTGGCCAACGTTCATACGGGAAGGAACACCCAATGGATTCAAGACAATGTCTACAGGGCGTCCGTCAGCCATAAATGGCATGTCTTCTGCAGGAGCGATTTTAGAAACTACACCCTTATTACCGTGACGACCAGCCATCTTGTCACCAGGCTGTAAGCGACGCTTAACCGCTAAGTACACCTTCACCATCTTGGTTACGCCAGGTTGCAAATCATCGCCCTGGGTAAGCTTGGTGCGCTTCTCTTCAAAAGCTTCATCAAACTGTTTACGCTTTGCTTCGATAGAAGATTTAATTGCCTCAACTTGAGAAGCAATATCATCATCTGCCGGACGAATATCAAACCAATGATATTTATCCAAATCAGCAAGGTAATCCTTATCGATCTTCGTGCCTTTAGCTAATTTCTTAGGGCCGCCGTTGACAACTTTACCAACTAAGAGCTTTTCTAAACGCATGAAGGCGTCGCCCTCAACAATACGTAACTGATCGTTTAAATCCAAACGATAGCGTTGTAGTTCTTCTTGAATAATGGCCTGTGCACGGGCATCTCGCTCAATACCTTCACGGGTGAAGACTTGAACGTCAATAACCGTACCGATCATTCCTGAAGGAACGCGCAAAGAGGTATCTTTAACGTCAGATGCCTTTTCACCGAAGATCGCACGGAGGAGCTTCTCTTCAGGAGTGAGAGTAGTCTCGCCCTTTGGAGTTACCTTACCAACCAATACGTCGCCCGCCTCAACTTCTGCGCCAATGTACACAATACCGCTCTCATCTAAACGCGAGAGTTGTGACTCTGCCAAATTAGAAATATCGCGAGTAATTTCTTCTGAACCAAGCTTAGTATCGCGCGCAACAACCGATAACTCTTCAATATGAATAGAGGTG
>CAIOHY010000161.1 GCA_903858205.1 uncultured Cellvibrio sp. | reverse complement strand
GTAATGTGGCAGCGCTATTCATACAAAAACGCCCGAGGCCATCACGACCCCGGGCGGTTAAGATTTCTAAAACCCGTTATCCAGTTAATCACAACGCTGCTCCGCTTAAGTGAACAGCATTGCGATCGATTGATCGGCCTTTTTGTTTGCTGCTGGAACGACGAATTTTACTGCTGATCGCCAGGATAATCCTTGCGTAGGGCTACCGGCCCATCTTGGTGTTTACGCATTTTGATATTCACCATCTCAACACCGAGCGAGAAGGCCATCGCGAAATAGATATAGCCCTTTGGCACATGCACATCGAAGCCCTCAACCAACAAGGTGAATCCAACGATAACCAAAAACGACAACGCAAGGATTTTGATGGTGGGGTGAGCATCAACAAAATCGCCGATCGGTTTGGCAGCAAATAACATTACGCCAACAGCAATAATAATCGCCGTCGCCATAATCGGTACCTGACTCACTAAGCCTACAGCGGTGATAACAGAATCGAGCGAGAAGACGATATCCAGAATCGCAATTTGGATCAAGACAACCATCAAACCGTGAGCCGCCACATTCCGTTCAGCTTCAATAGCGCCCTCAAGGCTGCCGTGAATTTCGTGGGTGGCTTTGGCGATCAGAAACAAACCACCACCGATAAGAATAATATCGCGCCCGGAAATGGCCTCGCCAAACACGGTAAACAGCGGATCCACCAAGCCCATAATCCACGCCAGCGAAAACAGTAACGCCAAGCGGGTAATCATCGCCAACCCTAAACCAACATTACGGGCAAAAGCGCGCTGCTTTTCTGGTAGACGGCCAACCAGAATCGAAATAAAAATAATATTATCAATGCCCAGTACGATCTCTAGGGCGGTCAAGGTTGCCAAAGCAACCCAGGCTTCCGGGCTCGCTAACCATTCAAACATCATTCAACTCTCATGGATTAATAACATGCAAACCCGAGTCAGACTATATCCTAGGGACACTGGGGGGTTGCTCTCAAATGTCGCCAACAGCGACAGGGCTGTCTGGCCGGCGCAGATTGTACCCTGTCCACTGCAGTGGCAGGCAATAAGTTTGCGGGGTTAGGTGCGGGTGGTCAGACGGCTCAGCAACGCCATAAGACCCTTCTTCTCATTTTTCATCAGATAATGATCGCGAATACTCGCAATATCAACGTCGTAACTGCCGGGCTCCAGATCCCGTGCGATTTCAATTTTCTCAATTTCATAGCGAGTTTTTTTGCCAGAATCGAGCAGCTCCTGCTTGCGTTTGTCATCCTCTGAAAGATCCAACAACAAGTATTCGCCCAAGGGTTGCTTGTAAGCATCCAACACCACTATGACGCGTGGCTTCAAGCGGCGCTCAAAGTTTTGCTCGACGACAACGGCCACCTCACCGGTGCTCAATTCAACCAGAGTTCCCGTCGGATAAAGTCCGATAGCGCGAATAAACTCCACAACAAGCTCTTCCTGAAACTGGATATTGCGCAGCTCGTACAGCTTGGCGACGGCTTTAGAGGGAGCTATCGGGTGACGGGATCCACGCGGATTGGTGACGTGATCGTAATAAGTGACTATGCCAGCGATTTTGCCGAGCAAGGGGATTTTGTCGCCCGACAATCCCTGCGGGAAACCGCTGCCATTGAGACGCTCACAGTGGGTTTTTACCACACTGATAACGCGGGGTTCCACACCTGGCGTCTTGCGCAGAATCTCGCAGCCAAGCTCGACAAAAGCACTAAAGGCTCGCTCCTCTTCTGCCGTGCGCTCCAATTTGGATAAGAGCGCGACGTCGAGCATGACTTTGCCAACATCCTTGAGCAACACCCCCATCGCCAAGACATCCAAATCGCGTTTGGGCAGCCCTATATGCCGGCCAAATAAAATCGCCCACACTGAAGAACGCACAGCGTGGCTATAGGTGTACTCGTCTTTTTCCTGTACGCGGGACAACCACGTAAAAGCGTCAGGGTTGCGCAACACGCTATCGACCATTTCACTAGCGACCCGCTTGGTTTCACCGAGCGAGAGAGAATCGAATTGATTCTTCTCCAGTTGGTCCATCACCTCCACCACGGCGCCATAGACTTTTTGGTGAAGCTGGCGAGCTTTTTTGACTTCGCGCTGCAGCGGCTCAACCTCACGGTAAAGGCCACGCTGGATTTTAAGTGGGGCAACAGTTTCGTTGAAGGAACTCCCGCGTTCGCGGGCCGGCGTCTTTTTACCAGAGGGTGCTATGGATTTAAGGTTCGCAGCAATCGGCCCGCGGCCCTTTTCAATATCAATAAAGACGTAGTTACAAAGGGCTTTTAACTGATTGATTTCACCCAAATCACGCAGATAAAAACCCTGCAGAGGGAAGGGAGTTTGCGACCAAGGGCGATCTAACCCAGACACATACATGCCTATGGTTAGCTCATTGACGTCAACTTTAACCTGCTTGATTCCCACGCCTACTTACTCCCCACATCACCCGCAGGTGCGAATTATCAACCCTATTAGATCGGAGCCTTGTATACACCCCGAACCTACGCCGGAACAGCATTAATAACTCTGCTTCCGCCCTTACTAAGGTGTTAAATCTTCCTAAAAATCTCAATAGTGAGCGGAGTGTAATCAAGAATTACGCGCCACACCAGACCCGGGGGACTAAAGGCACGATTACAAACCTACGAGGCATTGATTACTCATGGTAATGCCCTGACAACTCGTGCACTGCATTGATAAAAGCGCCGGCATGGACTGGATCTACTTCCGGCGTAATACCGTGCCCAAGATTGAACACATGCCCGGAACCGCTGCCGAAACTCGCGAGAATCGTACCTACTTCGGCGCGAATACGTTCGGGGGAGGCGTACAAAATCGTGGGATCCATATTGCCCTGCAGGGCGACTTTGCTGCCAACCCGGGCTCTGGCTGCGGCCATATCTGTTGTCCAATCCAGCCCCAACGCGGTAGCACCGGTTGCCGCCATGGACTCCAGCCATTGGCCTCCGCCCTTGGTAAAGAGGATAACCGGAACCGGACGGCCCTCATGCTCGCGAATCAAACCATTGACAATTTTCTCCATGTATTTAAGCGAAAACTCTTGGTAGGCCGCATGAGATAGCGCACCGCCCCAAGTATCAAAAATCTGCACAGCTTGCGCGCCTGCTGTAATTTGCGCATTCAGATAAGCGGTGACCGAATCAGCCAACACATCCAATAGGCGATGCATCACCTGCGGTTGGTTGTAGAGCATTTCTTTGGCGCGACGGAAATCGCGGCTGGATCCACCTTCGATCATATAAGTCGCAAGGGTCCACGGGCTACCGGAAAAACCGATCAGTGGCACACGGCCATTAAGCTCACGGCGAATCGTTTTGACTGCATTGACGACATATGGCAGGTCTTGCTCAGGGTTAATCACCTTAAGCGCATTGACGTCTGCTTCAGTGCGCACGGCTTTTTGGAATTTTGGACCTTCGCCGGTTTCAAAATAAAGACCAAGCCCCATGGCATCGGGAATGGTGAGGATATCGGAGAAGAGAATTGCGGCATCCAGACCAGGATAGCGATCCAGCGGTTGCAGGGTAACTTCACAGGCCAACTCGGGATTAGTACACAGCCCCATAAAATCACCCGCTTTTGCGCGACTGGCGCGATACTCTGGCAGATAGCGCCCTGCCTGACGCATCATCCAGACCGGCGTCACATCCACCGGCTGCT
>CAIOHY010000160.1 GCA_903858205.1 uncultured Cellvibrio sp. | reverse complement strand
GGGTGATCTGGATGTGATCATCATGCGCAAAGATCCACCCTTCGATAACGAATACATCTACAGCACTTACATTCTCGAAGCAGCGCAGAATCAGGGTGCCTTGGTGGTGAATGATCCGCGTAGCCTGCGCGACTGCAACGAAAAAATATTTGCTACCCAATTCCCTCAATGCTGCCCTCCGGTGTTGGTCAGTCGCGATATGCTGCGCCTGCGCGAATTCCACACTCACTATGGCGATGTGATTTTCAAGCCGCTTGATGGTATGGGTGGTAGCCGGATATTCCGCTGTCGAATGGATGACCCCAATGTTGGAGTGATATTGGAAACCCTTACCGAATTTGGCACCCAGACCATTATGGCGCAACGTTACATCCCGGAAATCACTGACGGTGATAAACGTATTTTGGTGGTGGACGGCGAGCCAGTCCCCTACTGCTTGGCGCGTATTCCCGCCCAGGGTGAAACGCGCGGCAATTTGGCAGCGGGCGGCACGGGTGTCGCCCAGCCGCTCACCGATCAGGATTACTGGATTGTTGAGCAAGTTGCACCCACCCTGAAAGCCAAGGGCCTGTTATTTGTTGGTCTGGACGTGATAGGTAACTACCTGACCGAGATTAATGTCACGAGCCCCACTTGTGCGCGTGAAATTGACAAGGCCTATAACACGGGAATTGGGTCACGGCTTATTGACGCCATAGAGCGTAAATTGGCGGCGCGTTAATCGGCTCAGATGATGCTGAATCGTTAAATAGTAGAGTGGATTGAATGAATAAGGCCCTAGCCTTGGAAGAAGAGAATCTCGGCGTACCGCCGGTCGACACCGGTGACCGCCTGAGTTTTACCTTTTTTTTGGCTATAGCCCTACACGCCTTTTTAATACTGGGCTTTAGTTTTAAGCTGCCCGACCACAGCAATACCTCGCAGACCATCGAGATTACGCTCGCGACGCATAAATCGTTGAAAGCACCGGAGAATGCCGATTTTCTCGCCCAGCACAACCAAGAGGCGAGTGGCACACTCGATGAGGCGAAGCAGATGACCACCGATCAGCAGGCAGAATTTGCAGATGCTCAGGTGCGAGAGGTTAATCCACTGCCGCAACAGCAAAAGGTTTCTAACCAAAAAATCAAAGAGTTGCAGGTGCTGACTACCACGCGGCAATCTACCCGTACCGCGCAGGTGAACGTGAATCTGGATGAGCGCGAGGAGCGGGAGCCGGTCGATGGTCTGTTAGATTCCCCATCAAAATACGATGCCGAAATCGCCAGTCTTAAGGCGAAACGCGATCTTCAGCGCCAGGAGTCGGCAAAGCGGCCGCGCTTGCGAGTCCTCAACTCAGTCTCCACCAAAGAGTCTTTTGACGCTGAATATCTCAATAGTTGGAGCGCAAAAATTGAAACGGTGAGTGAGACTCAATACCCCAAAGAGGCGCTGAATCGAGGAATCACGGGCAGTTTGAGGTTGTCTGTGATTATCAATGCCGATGGAACAATTCACGAAATCAGCATTAATCAATCCTCAGGTAAGCGCATGTTGGATGATGCGGCGCGCCAAATAGTCCGTCGTTCCGCACCCTTTGAGCGATTTTCTCCGGAGTTGCGTAAACATGCGGACAGGTTGGAAATAATCCGCACCTGGCACTTTCAGATCATTGGTAAAACCGCGACTATTTCGACCTCGGCAAACTGATTAATCGCCACTAAATTTCTCCCCCTGCTTGTTTTAGCTCTTTTAGGCCTCATACTGAATCCATGAACGAAAAACACACATTAGAAGCAAGTTACGATGAGCTTACCCCGGGCAGTTTGCGCGACCATTTTCTTATCGCCATGCCTGGGCTGAACGATTCATCTTTCGCCCACACGGTCACCTATATTTGTGAGCACAGTGATAAAGGTGCCATGGGGGTGGTGATCAATACCGCGACCCCCATGTTGCTAAAAGAAATTTTTTCCCAGATGGATCTCGATGACCTGTCGGATCAAGGTGACCAGATCGTTATGAGCGGCGGCCCCGTGCAGCCCGAGCGCGGTTTTGTGCTTCACAGCAATGAAGCTAAGTGGCTGTCCACATTGGAGATATCACCGGACGTAAGTCTCACTGCATCGCGTGACATTATCACCGCCCTTGCGGCAGGCCGCGGCCCCAAGCAATGTTTGGTTGCGCTCGGCTATGCCGGTTGGGGCGAGGGGCAATTAGAAGCGGAAATTGCCGCAAATAGCTGGCTTACTGTTCCCGCCAATAAAGACATTATTTTCAATACCCCACTTGAAGAGCGCTGGACATCGGCGGCGCAAGCCTTGGGTATTGATGTCAATTTAATTTCCAGTACCGCTGGCCACGCATGATTGCTTGGGCGAGTCTTACTCAATCCCTTTAATACTATGACAATCAAGACATTGCTTGCCTTCGATTACGGCACCCAGAACATTGGTGTAGCCTCCGGCCAAACCATCACTCGCTCTGCTAACCCCCAAACCCCACTCAAAGCCAAAGACGGCATTCCCGACTGGAATCAAATTGAAAAGCTATTGAAAGAATGGCAGCCGGACTTGGTGTTGGTGGGTTTGCCACTCAATATGGATGACACCGAAAGTGAACTGAGCGCGCGCGCGCGTAAATTTGCCAATCGTTTGCACGGTCGCTTTGGTGTAAAAGTGGAAATGGTGGACGAACGCCTCAGTAGTTTTGAAGCAAAAAGTGAAGTGATGGAGCGTAGCGGTTCGCGCAACTACAAAAAAAATCCCGTTGATTCTATCGCCGCGCGAGTGATTTTGGAGAGCTGGCTAACCGCCAATTTGGTGTAAAAATTACTGGTTGAGCGCAGCTAGAGACGTCAATGCTACTGGGTAATCTCAACAAATCGCTTGCGATCAGTGTCAAATTTTTGTTCTACGGTTTTGTACTCTGCCTCGCGCTGCTGGATTTGCGTTTGAATATCACTTTCTTCTTGCACTAAATTGTTGATATTTTTCAGAAGGTCATCCGGTAATTGCCGACCTGCACGTTCGATTGCTGCAGCTTGGGATTGATAGCTTTTCAAACGGGAACGAGCCGAGGAGAGATTGGCCTGTAAAATACCAATATTGCCGCGCAAGCTTTCCAGATTACGGCTTTTGGCCGCATCAATATCGGCAACGTTACTGTAACTGCGGCGCAGTTGAATGTCCTCGCGCTCGCGCTCCTCACGTAACACCCTTTCGCGGTATAAGCGCTCGCCCTCAGCACCTTGTACAACTGGCTTTATGACCTTGAGTACCTTACCGCTGAGCGACAAAAGCTCATAACCATCATTCACATACTCGGGTGGAATTTTACTGTCCAGCACGGTAACGCCATCTTTGTTTTTGTAGCGATAGATTACTTTACTCGATGTTGAATTCTGGGCGACAACCCAGCCACTCAATAACAACGAACCACAAGTGATCAGTATCAACAACAAGCTGCGCATCTGGATCAACACCTCTTACTTATCACGAAATATCGACACCGTAGGTTGCCCGATATTCTTTAATTTTACTCACCATTGCTTCTTGCCCACCCTGGTTTTCAAGATAATCAATGATGTGATTCAAGTTGATAATGCTAATGACCGGAATACCAAAACTTTGTTCCACTTCCTGAATGGCCGATATCTGCCCCTGACCTTTTTCCTGACGATTCAGGCCAATAAGAACCGCAGCAGGTTTAGCGCCAGCGGCATCGATAATCTGCATTACTTCGCGCACCGCCGTACCGGCGGTAATAACATCATCCACAATCAGAACTTTTCCCTGCAGCGGTGCTCCCACCAAAGTCCCACCTTCGCCATGATCTTTGGCTTCTTTTCGGTTGTAGCAATAAGGCAGGTCGCGCTGATATTGATCTGCTAGCGCAATGGCTGTTGTAGCGGCCAAGGGAATACCTTTATAGGCCGGTCCAAACACTATATCGAATTCCACCCCGGATGCAGTGATGGCTGCCGCATAGTAACGACCCAACTCCGCCAAGGCCTGTCCGGTCTGGAATTTGCCCGCATTAAAGAAGTAGGGGCTGGTGCGCCCAGACTTGAGTACATACTCTCCAAAGCATAGTGCTTGGTGCTTAATGGCGAGCTGAATAAAGTCGAATTGGTATTTTTCCATGCAAAGTGCCTGACTATGAACTAAGTTTTAGATGACAAAATAAATACAACGAGGTCTTGCCCATGAGCAGACCCGCATTTGGTAATCAACTGCTATCCAAATGTATGGATGTGAAAAATCGTAACGCCTACCACAAAAAACCCCGCTGCGACGGTAACACAATCACACAAAGCTCGGGTATGATACACAGTCCGTAATCAAGGGGCTAACATGAGAGTTATCAGTCTTAGCGTCGATGGTATTTTTCAGGCGGCGCAACGCGGCCTATACACTTGGCTCGCGAATCAAGATGCAGATTTTATCTGTTTACAGGATCTACGCGCGCTAGAGCGTGAGCTGGAGAAGCCCGAGTTCGAACTTGAGGGCTATCATGCCTATTTTTTCGATTCTGGTACCAAACACTACAACGGTGTTGCTATTTACACCCGCTTGCAACCTAAAGCCCTCATTTACGGCTTGGGCTTTGCCTCGGGCGTTGATATGGAAGGTCGCTACCTGCAAGTGGACTTTGAGCAGTTAAGTATCGGTTCCTTGCTCGCCCCCGGTGCCAGCTCCGAAATGGAATCGCAAGAAGTAAAAATCAAATTCTTTGATGACTTTCAGGCACATCTCGACAAAATTACCCGCAAGCGTCGTGAATATGTTTTTTGTGGCAATTGGCAAATGGCACACACGCCGAAAGACGTTAGCAACAGTGCCGCCAATCAACACAACTCCGGATTTTTGCCGCATGAGCGCCAATGGTTGAGCCAATTGTTCAACCAAATCGGTTACGTCGATGCCTTCCGCAAAGTGAATAAAGACGGCGACGAATACAGCTGGTGGCCAAAAGGCCTCAAAGATGATGGCGACGGTTGGCGCACTGATTTCCAAGTCGTATCTAACAGCCTCGGCGCTAAAGTTGAGTACGCTGCTATCTACAAGACCCAGCAATTTTCCAGTCACATGCCTGTCATCATTGATTACGACATCGAACTGTAAAAGTACGAACAATAAAAAACCCGCTCCGGAGTACCGCTGCGGGTTTTTTATTGTCTGCGATTCGCTCGATCATCATTCAACAGCAAGCGCGTCATAGACCACCACTTTGCTCCATAAATGTTGGTGCTCATCGACAAACTTTTTATGCAGAGGATGCACCTGATACGCATCCTGTCCTGCCACATCATCAAACCCAAGCAGCTCGGAAACGTGATAAGAGTTATCCACCACTTCGCGCTTCTCGGTCGATGCTGGAACACCCACATGAAAACTGCGAACAGTTTCAATCGCCGCAAGGGATTTAACTCCCGCGATTAATGAAGCAAGATCTTCTTTTGATTCTGGATTCTTCAACCAGAAAAAAACGTGATGCAATAATTTTGGCATAGGATTATTCGCTGTAGTAGATGAGGTAAATGTACCGGGCGACGCAAGAGCTGCTTCTGCAAGAACACTGGTCGTTAAAAATTTCCGGCGTATACGAGTCATTCTCGCTTTTTTGGTTATCAATGTATTGTGACAACCGAAGTTTATGCTGGAGCGACAAAACTGCCGCGAATTCCGGCACAACGCAAAGTTATTTACCCAAGATTACTTTGCAGTCTGAAAATTTTCAGTATCGCTGACAAAAGTTTGTAATACGCGATTTAAAAAACGGCGACCCATTTCCGTAGGGCGAGCATATCCCTGAACTATTTCTACCAACTCTTGCTGAGCCAATTGTTGCCACTGCGGCTCAAGCTTTTGCCAATCTAGACCCGTGCGCTCAGCAAAATAATTTACTGGCACGCCTGAATGCAAGCGTAGGGCATTCATCATAAATTCCAGTGGCAATGCATCGGGTAATAATAAATCGCTACCGCCACCAAATACATTTTGGTGTCCACCCAAATTGGTAGAGATTTTTTGTGAACCTATTGCATCTAAATAATGTTTTGGTAACCGGGTTTTCCAAAGGCGCAAGATTTTATCTTCCCCTGGCAAGGTAATTTTTCCATGTGCTCCCGCTCCTATTCCAAGGTAATCACCGAACTCCCAATAATTGAGATTATGGCGCGCGCATTTTTTATCGCGTGCGTAGGCAGAAATTTCGTATTGCTCGTAGCCGGCAGCGGCTAACAACGCGATGCCTGCATCCTGAATATCGGCAAGAATTTCTTCTTCCGGCAAGATTGGCGGCGCAGAATAAAATGCGGTGTTTTGCTCGATGGTTAATTGATACCAGGAAAGATGTTCCGGTGCGAGATCAATCGCCTGTTGTAAATCAGCTTTGGCGGCCTCAACGGACTGCTCAGGTAAGCCATGCATTAAATCCAGATTGATATTGGCGAAGCCTGCATTGCGCGCGACGCTCACCGCCCGCAGGGCTTCATCGCGCCCATGCACACGGCCAAGTAGTTTTAATTGCGGGTCACTAAAACTTTGAATACCGATGGATAAGCGGTTAACACCGGCCGAGCGGAAACCGGAAAACTTTTCTTGTTCAAAGGTACCAGGGTTTGCTTCAAGTGTAATTTCGATATCGGGTTCAAAACCGATAATGTTTTCCGCGTCCGTTAATATCTGCCCAATCGCTTGCGCTGACAACATGCTCGGTGTGCCACCACCAAAAAAAATGCTGGTGAGTTTTCGCCCTTGCGCGAGGGTTTGATCTTGCTGCAAATCAAAACGCAGTGCCGCAACATAATCCGCTTCTGGAATATCGTTATTCGCTTGATGAGAGTTAAAATCGCAATAAGGACATTTGCGAATGCACCAAGGGATGTGAACATAGAGCGCGAGCGGCGGTAATTGTAGCGACATATTATTCGTTACCAATCAAGGCAGATAATTTTTGCAGCAATTCCTGCATCGCTTTGCCGCGATGGCTAATGCGATTTTTTTCTGCTTTGTCTAATTCTGCTGATGCGCAATTATGAGTGGGTACAAAAAATAAAGGATCGTAACCAAAGCCACCGTCACCGCGTGGCGCGGTAAGAATCACACCCTCCCAAACACCGTGGCATAAAATCGGCGTTGGATCTTCTGCATGGCGCATAAACGCCAACACGGCGTGATAACGAGCGGTACGTTTTTCTGCGGAAATATCATTTAACTCTTGCAATAATTTTGTATTGTTATCGGCATCTTTTGCGCCTTCACCGGCGTAGCGCGCGGAATAAATTCCGGGGCGACCATTGAGCGCATCCACTTCAATTCCGGAATCGTCAGCAATAGCCGGCAAACCCGTTTTGGCGCAAGCATAGCGCGCTTTGATGATGGCGTTTTCAACAAAGGTTAAACCGGTTTCTTCAGCATTCTCGCTAAAAAAATCTGATTGCGGCAATACTTCAAAACCGCAGCCGGTTAGTAGCTGCTGGAACTCGCGCAGCTTTCCAGCGTTGCCGCTGGCCAATACAATTTTTTTCATAATGAACGCCATTGTTCTGCTATTGGGGATTCAATGAAAGAAAAGGCGCCCATCGGCGCCTTTGTAATACGAGCTGAGCCGACAATTATTCAGTATAAAGTGTACGGTTAAAAGTAAAGCTCATAGGTTTTGAATTTGCATCAGCGCTGACCTGAACATCAAAATGCAACACTTCTTCATTGTTGAATACAAATGGAGCCAAATAGTAAGTCGCATCACCTTCTTTGATTTCGATAAATTTCAGTGCCTGTTTTTGTTGCATCAAGTTTTTACTAGCGGCGCTGACGATTGCGGGCAGACCTAAACTGGTGCTGCCGTTTTCCGTTTTGGTAAGGCTTATATTCACCAGCGCACGATCTTTGCCGCGCACCAGTTTGTAGGTTTCTGCTACGCTTGCCGGAATACTGGCGCTGTTAAACACGTTATAGTGAACCGTGTATTCGCCAAATTTTTCTGTGGTGCGGATTTCTTTTGGTTGATCGATTTGTGCTTGAACACTAGTTGCAACCAAACACAATAAAATACTTTGTAGTAACTTTTTCATAACAACACTCTCGCGGTTGATGAAACTCTTGGATAGTCTGCGTTATTTACGTAAATGATAAATCGCCGTCTCACCAAACAAGTTGGGCATAAAATCTTTTAAGGTCTGGCCTGATTGTTCGTTCACCACTTGGCGATGGATCACCTTGATGTTGCGCTCGCGGCAGAGGACTTCAAAATCTTTAAACGTACAAAAGTGGATGTTGGGTGTGTTGTACCACTCATAGGGCAATAAGTCTGACACTGGCATACGGCCGCGCGTTGCTAAATAAAAGCGCGCTTTCCAATGGCCGAAGTTAGGAAAAGTCACTATACACTCTTTACCCACGCGCAACATTTCATCCAATACCAAATGCGGGAAATGAAGGGTTTGTAGCGCCTGAGTCATTAAGACGGTATCAAAACTTTTGTCAGCGAAGTTGCCGAGGCCGCGGTCGAGGTTTTGCTCGATGACATTTAACCCTTTGTCGATGCAGATATTGATTTGCGCTGGGTCGATTTCCAAACCATAACCTTGTACTTGTTTGGTATCGATCAAAAATTTTAATAGCGTGCCATCGCCACAACCTAGATCGAGAATGCGGCTGCCCTGTTGAATCCAGTGTTGGATTTCGTTGAGATCTATACGCATCAGATTTTCACTCCGGCAAGGTAGCGACCGAAAACTTGCTCGTAGCGTTCATCGGGTAATAAGAAGGCGTCGTGGCCATGTTTGGATTCAATTTCCGCGTAAGTCACCGGGCGATTGGCGCCAACTAATGCATTCACAATTTCGTGCGAGCGCTCGGGTGCAAAACGCCAGTCGGTGCTGAAGGAAATCACCAAAAATTTTGCATTGGTTTGTTTAAAAGCACTGACGGGATCATCGTTAAATTCGCGCGCGAGATCAAAATAATCCAGTGCTTTGGTGATGCGAATATACGAGTTGGCATCAAAGGTATTTGCAAAACTGTCGCCCTGGTAACGCAGGTAGCTTTCAATCTGGAATTCCACCGGCTCATCATTGCCGAGTTCAAAACTGCCGCTGCGTAAATCGCGGCCAAATTTTTCGCCCATCGCATAATCGGAGAGGTAGGTGATATGCCCAATCATACGCGCCACCGCCAAACCATTTTTGGGCAAGGTGTTGTGCTCTATGTAATCGCCATCAAAAAAATTCGGGTCGCTAACAATCGCTTTGCGGGCGGCTTCGTTGAATGCAATATTTTGTGCAGAAAGTTTTAGCGCGGAAGCTATAACAACGGCATGACGAATGCGTTGCGGGAAGTCCAGCGCCCAGCGCATGACTTGCATACCGCCGAGGCTGCCACCAATGATCGCCGCCCACACATCAATACCTAATACATCGGCCAAATGTGCTTGGCTGGCGACCCAATCGCGCACGCGGATCATCGGGAAATCCGCGCCCCAGGCTTTGCCTGTTAGGGGGTTGATCGAACGGGGGCCCGTTGAGCCATGGCAGCCGCCGAGATTATTCAGCGAGACGACAAAAAATTTGTTGGTATCAATCGGTTTGCCGGGGCCGATATAGGCATCCCACCAACCGGGGCGCTTGTCGTCCATGCTGTGATAACCAGCAGCGTGATGATGGCCAGAGAGCGCGTGGCAAATCAGTACTGCATTGGATTTGGCGGCATTTAATTGGCCGTAGGTTTCATAAACTAATTCATACTCATCGAGCGTGCGGCCGCAGGCCAGCAATAGCGGCGCGGTGAAGCGATGGGTCTGGGGAGTGACAAGACCCACTGAATCAGCGGGTATTTGGTTTGGCATGATGATCTCTTTAGCGCGCTAAATGAGTAACCACCGCGTAGAACGCGAGCTTACCCAATCGACTTAAAACGATGCGACAGTCTAAAGAGACCTACTCAGTGCTGCAAGTTATACACTGACTAAACTATTGACGAGCTTATTGGCCGCCTCGCAGCGATTGTCTGCCCAGCTTGATCGATACCACCTGTGCACCAGCAGCTTGTGGTGCGTGCTGCTCTGCATCAGCCATCAACTCTGGCTCCAGCGGCGTCATTAGCAACTCTTTATAAAGCGGCTCAATATTGCCTAGCGCTGTCTGCAATTGATAAATATTGGTTTGCAGTACTTCTAATTGTTCGCTGTGGCTGTTGCGCTGGGTTTGCAATTGCGTGAGGCGCAGCATGTGATGCTCCAGCAATTGTTTTTGGTATTGATTGTGATGGAACAGGGGGGCTAAAGCCTCCTGCATCCATTGGTGGATATGCTGATTTAACTCGACATAAACCGTGCGTACTTCCTGCACCAAGGTGTTAATGAAGCGGCTAATCAGTGCGCCTTTGTGGGTGAGCACGGTGCTCAGGGATTTGCGGAAATCGTCCGCGCGTCTGTGCAGCTGGCGCAGTTGGCGACGTTGCTTTTGGATTTTTAGCAGGTGACGCATGATCAAATCATCCCCCGACATTGTTCGTTCCGGGCGTTCATAAATAGAGGTAAGCACGCGGTTAGAGCGCTCGATTTCACGTTCGAGATGACGCAGGTTGCTATCGACATCGTCAAAAAATTTGCCGATGGCGCGCGCTAATCCGATCGTAGTCCAACTTTGTGCCAAATTCGCATGCGCCTCGGCGATTTGTTGTTCCAGCAGGCTGATACTGATTGGCCCCAGCAGCGATAATTTTTGCGACTCCAACAAACGTTGGCTAGTACGTAATGACAATGCTTGCTTGTGGTATTCATGGTGCGCGCGGCGAATGGTATCGCGCAGCTCGGTTAATTTTTCACTCGCCGCCTCCGGTGCAACTGTGCGCAACTCGTCCAGTTCTTTTTCGCACTCGCCCAAGCGGCGCTGCAAGCTGTTGCGCGCATTGATCACCATGGCGTAACTGTCGCCAATCAAGCGATGGCCGATAATCTGCTGCTGATTGCGCATCACACATTCAGCCAACATCCGCTCCAACTGTGGGAAATTGCTGCGCACCAATTGCGCCTGATTGCGGCCGACTTTACCGAGCAAACCCTGTTTAGCTGAGAGTGCCACTACGTGCTCGGGCGCCAAATTCAATTGCCGCGCCGTGAGCTGGCGCAATTGGTTGATATTGGCCTCAATTTCTTGCGGCGGGGTAAGGTCATCCCACAGGCTGTCTATTTTATTAAGCAGGGCGATCACAGCGGTGCAGTTGTTATCGCGCAGTAACTGAATATGCTCACGCCAGATGGCCATGTCACTCGCGGTGACACCCGCATCAGCCGAGAGGAGGAACAAAATCGCCTGGGCATCGGGCAGGGTTTTTAAGGTGAGTTCCGGCTCGTTTCCGAGGGCGTTTAATCCGGGCGTATCGACAATACGTAAGCCTTGGCGCAGTAGCGGATGATCCAGACTGATCAGCGCATGGCGCCACGCGGGCACGGTGACCATGCCGTTCTCGTCGCGCTCGCCCAGTTCATCTTGGGCAAACCCCAGTTTCACGGCAGTGGCTACGCTGACTTGTTTACCCGCTGATACTTGATTAATAGCGGCGCGGGTCTGCTCATGGTCTTGTGCATCGAAATGAATCGTCACCCAATTTTGCGTGATGCGCTTAAAGCTTTGTAAGCTGGTATTGGTGCGGCGCGTTTCGATAGGCAGCAGGCGCACACAGTTGGCGGGTTGATTGGCATCCCAATAGATTTCAGTAGGGCACATGGTGGTGCGGCCCGGTTGTGACGGCAGCAAGCGACGGCCACCACCGGTATACAAAAGTGCATTGATTAGCTCGGTTTTACCCCGCGAAAATTCACCCACACAGGCAATGGTAAAGCTTTCGCCGCGCAACAATTGGCGCGCGCGCTGCAAGGTTTTACCCATGGTTGCGCCTGACATGTCGTGCTGCTTGGTCCACTGCTCGAAGCGCTGCAAACGCTCATCTAACTGGCGCTTCCAACGGTTGTAGTGCGTCATTTGGCGATGCAGGGATCTTATGTCCATAGCAATACTCTCAAAATAGCGAATCTGGCGTTATTTACTTTGCTTAATAACTGACCGTAATAACCAGCCGATGGCTAATTAATTATTATTTCGGGCTATTAAAGCGGAAAAGCACGCCAGTGGCTAGATCTTGAGCAATGAGTGGTCACTTCGACAGGGTAAAAGGCGGACGATTGCTACTTTGTGAAACATTTGGCGCCAACCTAGAACGCCCGTTAATACCAACTGGCATACCGGGCGGTCTTCGTTAGCGATTGCGCAACAGGATGTATTGCTCAAAAAGACGCTTGTAAACGGACACGCAAACTGCGTGGTTCTACGGGATGAAAATGTAAATCCTCAACGCCTTCATCTGCCTCGCCGGGTAGACGAGACGGGTAGAGATAATCGATATCGTGATCTGTGCCATCAAAAAGGTTGAGCATATCGACGCCAACCGACCATTGCGCCCAACGATAGCCGAGCCCCAGATTTACCAGAGTGGTCGAGTTGGCGTCTTGGTGCGCGAAACTGTCCAACACGCGCGCGGCGAAATGGCGGTAGCGTAAGGCGCCGTGGAAGCCAGTTTGCGTCGGCGCATAACTAATGCCCGCGCTTGCGACGAACGGCAGCGAGCCGTCTACATACTTACCTTCAATTAATTGATTTTCGGTAAAGCGTGAGCGAGTCCATGCCAGTTCGGAATCAATGCTCCAGCCTTCAGCAAACCAAAAATAACTGGCGAGCTCTATGCCTGAACGCTCCGAGGCGCGGCTCGCCTCGGTATTGCCTGCGTCGCCGACAAATAATAATTCCGAGTCCAGTGCTAAATACCAGAGCGATGTGGAAATACTGTAGCGTTTGCTATTGAAAAACTTCGCACCGATTTCCGCTCCCTCCGAACGCGATAATAAATCTACCGGCTCACTCAGCTCGCCCGATACCGGATCTATCACAATGGTTGCACCGCGCGCATCGTTCGAATGAAACCCCTGACCGACGTTAAAGTAAGTTTCAAGATTATCGCTGACACTGTAACTCACGCCGGCTTTCAGATTGGTGATGCCATCAGATTCTTTTCCAGAATTTTGCGCGAGGTCACTGTGTACATCGACTTGCATAAAATCATGACGCAATCCCAGATGTGTACGTACTGTTTCCGTTAATTGCAGATCACTTTGTGCAAAAACCGCTAGTGACGTTTCGTCAATTGCATCGACGCGGGTTGACGATAAACGATGCCGTGCTCGCGTTTTATAAAGGCCTACCTCATCAATCCCATCATGCCGAATTTGAGCGCCTATTTTATGCGTTAATGATTTTCCAGCGACATCGGCTTGCCAGTTATGAACAATATCTCCGCCGAATAATTGCCTATTATCAACCTGCTCAAATTCATCCCCATCGATGGGGTTATCTAAAAAATAAGTGAAGTTAGAAAATAAATTCAAATCTGAATCGACAACATAGGCGCTCATTGACCAATTCGGATTTGCCCACTGGGTTGATAGGCTGTAGCGACTGGATTTGCCACCAACATCCGTGTCAAGCGAACCGAGCGAATCGATAAGGCCTTGATCGACCGCGCGCTGTGGAATTTGATCTGCCGAGTTCCAATTGTTGCGATAACCCATTGCTGTTAATGAAAACTCACCATCAGCGACGCTTGACGAATAGCGCACTAATACATTGGTTTTATTTACATCTTCATCAATATCTGTCCAAGGACCCGCATACCGCTGTGCTTCTACGCCGAATAAGAGCCGCCCGGAATCAAGATCCAGCTGAGTCGCGGTGTATACCCGCCGATAATTAAATTCACCGGCTGTAAGAGTTGCTTCGTTGTTATCGAGAGAGTTTTTGAGTGAAAACTGCGCTGCACCTGCACCGGAAAAATCGCCGACTTCAGCGTAATAGGGGCCTTTGCGATACTGAATATCCTGAATCAGTTCTGGAATAATAAAATTTAAATCAGTATAGCCTTGCCCATGGCCGTGGCTGCGCATATTAACAGGCATAGCATCAATGGAAGTTGCAAAGTCAGTACCGTGGTCCAAATTAAAACCACGCAAAAAATATTGGTTCGCTTTACCGGATCCGCTGTGTTGGGTAACTACCATGCCAGGCACAAATTCTAAAATTTCACCTGTGCGCGAAACCGGCCGTGCGGCAATTTCTGCGCTGCCGATAATGCCTTCAGCGGCAGAAACGCTGGTGCCTAACAGATCAGTGCGGTAGCCATAAACAGTAATATTTTCGACGAACAACATTTCACTCGTGTTCGTTAGTGCATTTGCCAGCAAGGGTGTAATGCCCAGGGCAAGGCAATAACCATTCAACGTGTTTTTAACGCGCATAATATTTCCTTTATTAATCCAAAGTTTCAGAATCCTTTGTAATACCGCTACCCGAATCACCAGAACTGTGAGTGGATTGCTTTTTCCTTACGACCAATAACCCAAAACCAACTGCGGGTATACACCGACTGCAGTGGCCAAGCGATTAATCAACATATCCACGATTTTCAAGCCCAACAAAATAATAATGGGCGATATGTCTAACACGCCGCCGATTGGAGGAAGTACTTTGCGAATAGGCGCTGCAAGTGGATTAATAATTTGATTGGCGAGCGTGAGCAGTGGATGGCTGCTAAAAGGTGCAACAAAACTGCCGATGATACTGATGATCATGCACCAGAAAAATATGCTGGAAACAACCGTCAATGCGCCCACCAAACCCCAGAGGATCAGCGGAAATGGATTCAGGATCAACGCGGGAGCACCCATAATCACCGACAGAATACTGGTAGCAAGCAGTTGTACCAGAATAATCAACACCACTGATGCCGTATCAATCCCCAATACACTGGGAATAAATTTGCGCAGCGGTTTTAACAACGGCATGGTTATTTTTACAATCGCTTGCGACACCGGGTTGTAAAAATCAGCGCGCACCAGTTGCAGCAAAAAACGCAAGATTACAATCACCAGAAACAGCGACATCAAGCTATAAACAATTAAATGCAAAATATTGGCGAACATGAAAATCTCCGGTGATTTATTCCACTAACACTATTGAATTCAATACTGACTTTTTTAACTACAATAATTTTTTCATCGCAATCGTTTTGTTTACCCGATCGCTTTATTTGCCCAACAATTGGGATAATTCCACCGCGCGATTGGAGCAGGCGGTCATGGCTTTTAATACACTTGCGCGCAAGTTATCTTGCTCAAATGACAGAATCGCCTGCTCGGTAGTGCCTTTGGGCGATGTAACCCGGCGGCGCAATTCAGCTACATCACACTCACTGTCTTTGGCGAGCATGGCGGCGCCCAATGCTGTTTGCAAGGTCAGCTCCGCCGCACATTCACGCGTTAAGCCCAACTCAACGCCAGCATCGATCATTGCCTCCATCAGCAAAAAGAAATACGCGGGGCCGGAACCGGAAACAGCGGTGACAGGATTGAGTAGAGCTTCATCATCCAACCACTGCACAATTCCTACTGCGCCGAGAATCGAATTCGCAACGGATTTTTGTACATCGCTCACCAGTGCATTTGCAAACAAGCCACTAGCACCCGCACGCAATTGCGACGGTGTGTTGGGCATGCAGCGGACAATTGCCTGGTCATCGCCCAACCAGCTTGCAATACTCGCGGTGGTGATGCCCGCCGCGACCGAAATAATCAACGGCTTATGTGCCACCGACTCGCGCAAACCCAGCGCCACTTCTTTCAGCATTTGCGGTTTTACCCCGAGCACAATCACATCGGCATTAGCGGCAGTTGCGGCATTGTCGGTACTGACGGCAATACCGAATTCATCCGCTACTTTACTAAGCGTTTCCATGCGCGGGCCAGCGGCGCTGATTTGCGCGCGAGTAAATCCTTCAGCGAGCAACCCACCGATAATCGCCTTGGCCATATTGCCTGCGCCGATAAATGCAATCTTGGATGTTTTCACAGTAAACCCTTCAGGTTAAAAATTTATTGTTCCACCGTCGCTTTGGTGCGACTGCCAAAAATATCTGTGCCGACTCTAACAAACGTTGCTCCTTCGGCGATTGCTGCTTCCATATCGCCCGACATGCCCATGGACAGGCAATCCAACCCAAAACCCTGCGCGTTCAGGGATTCAAGTGCGCTGCGCAATTTAGCAAACGCGGCGCGCTGCTGCGCGGAATTGTTGGTCGCAGCAGGTAGTGCCATTAATCCGCGCAGGCGCAAGCGCGGTAATTGGCTGATCGCCGCCACTAAACCGGGCAGTTCAGCGAGGCTTACACCCGACTTGGTGGTTTCATCGTCTATATTTACCTGCACACAGATATTCAATGGCGGCAACTCCGGCGGGCGCTGCTCGCTCAGACGTTGGGCGATCTTCAGCCGGTCGACCGAGTGCACCCAGCCGAAGTGTGTTGCTATCGGGCGGGTTTTGTTGGATTGGATGGGGCCGATAAAGTGCCATTCAATGCCCGTCAGATTGGCCAGCTGAAGTTGTTTGTCCAGCGCTTCTTGCAGGTAGTTTTCACCAAAGGCGCGCTGCCCCCACGCATAGGCTTCGGCCAAGGCTTGTGCAGCTTGGGTTTTGCTCACAGCGATCAACTGCACAGTTTGCGGATTTCGTCCGGCGGCAGTGGCGGCTTGGTGAATTCGTGCGGTGACTTTCGCGAGCTGGTCGTCTATCTTGTGCATATCGTTATCAATGATCACTAAAAGTCTGCGCGGCGGACGAATAAAAAAGGTTGCTCTGATGGATATCACCGAACTCCTGGCCTTTAGCGCCAAACAAGGCGCGTCTGACTTACACCTCTCGGCCGGTCTACCGCCGATGATCCGCGTGGATGGCGATGTGCGCCGGATCAACCTGCCGCCCATGGAGCACAAGCAGGTGCACGGCTTGATCTACGACATTATGAATGACAAGCAGCGCAAGGACTACGAAGAATTTCTAGAGACTGACTTTTCGTTTGAAGTGCCAGGTGTGGCGCGCTTCCGTGTGAACGCCTTTAACCAGAACCGCGGTGCTGGTGCCGTGTTCCGTACCATTCCATCAAAAGTGTTAACGATGGAAGAGTTGGGCATGGGTAATGTGTTCCGCGATATCTGCGCGGTACCGCGCGGATTGGTGCTGGTGACAGGGCCGACCGGTTCGGGTAAATCCACCACCCTTGCTGCGATGATCGACTATATCAATGACAACAAGTACGAACACGTCCTCACCATTGAAGACCCGATCGAATTCGTACATGAATCCAAGAAGTGTCTGGTCAACCAGCGCGAGGTTCACCGCGATACCCACGGTTTTAGCGAAGCACTGCGCTCGGCACTGCGTGAAGACCCGGACATTATTCTGGTAGGTGAGATGCGCGATTTGGAAACCATCCGCCTCGCACTGACCGCCGCCGAAACCGGCCACTTGGTATTCGGCACCTTGCACACCACCTCCGCTGCAAAAACTATTGACCGTATTGTGGATGTATTCCCCGCGAACGAAAAATCCATGGTGCGCTCAATGTTGTCAGAATCATTGCAAGCGGTAATTTCGCAAACACTGATGAAGAAAAACGGTGGTGGCCGTGTGGCGGCGCACGAAATTATGCGCGGCACCTCGGCAATCCGTAACCTGATCCGCGAAGATAAAGTGGCGCAAATGTATTCGGCAATCCAAACCGGTGCGTCGCTCGGCATGCAGACCATGGACCAGTGCCTGGCCGATTTGGTTTCGCGCCGCATCATCAGCCGCGAAGCGGCGAAATCCAAAGCCAAGTTTCCGGAAAACTTTTAATAACCTGTTCCGGAGTATGTGTAATTTTTTTTGTGATATCACAGCACAATTTTTCAATCATTTTTTAGGTGCATTGTTATGGATTTTGATCGCTTATTGTCCTTGATGGTAGAAAAGGGCGCTTCGGATTTGTTTATCACCGCCGGTGTGCCTCCCTCGATCAAAGTCCACGGCAAAGTGGTGCCCGTCACTGCAACGCCCTTAGCGCCGGAAAAAGCGCGCGAGCTGGTGCTGAGCGTCATGAATGAAAAACAGCGCGCTGAATTTATCGAAAAGAAAGAATTGAATTTCGCGGTAAGTGCGCGCGGTATCGGCCGTTTCCGTGCCAGTGCGTTTTATCAGCGCAATTTGGCGGGCATGGTGCTGCGCCGTATCGAAACCAAAATTCCGCAAGTGGATGAGTTGGGTTTGCCTGAAATCATCAAAGAATTGGCCATGACCAAGCGCGGCTTGATTATTTTTGTGGGCGCGACCGGTACCGGTAAATCTACTTCGCTTGCTTCTATGATTGGTCATCGCAACCAAAATTCCAAAGGCCATATCATTTCCATCGAAGACCCAATTGAATTTATCCATCAACATCAGGGTTGCATCATCACCCAACGCGAAGTGGGTATTGATACCGAATCCTTTGAAGTCGCGCTGAAAAATACTTTGCGCCAAGCGCCCGATGTTATTTTGATTGGTGAGGTGCGCTCGCGCGAAACCATGGACCACGCGATCGCGTTTGCGGAAACCGGTCACCTGTGTCTGTGTACACTTCACGCCAACAACGCCAACCAGGCGCTCGACCGCATCATTCACTTCTTCCCGGCCGATCGCCATCGCCAATTGTGGATGGATTTATCGCTCAACTTAAAAGCGATTATCGCGCAGCAATTAATTCCCACCCCCGACGGCAACGGCCGCCGCGCCTGTTTGGAAGTTATGATCAATACGCCGCTGGCGCAAGATTTAATTCGCAAAGGCGAAGTCTCAGATCTGAAAGAATTGATGAAGCGCTCCACTGAACTCGGCATGCAAACATTCGATCAGGCACTTTACGCACTTTACGATAATGGCGAAATTACCTACGAAGACGCACTGTTGCACGCTGACTCACCCAACGACCTGCGTTTGATGATCAAACTCGGTTCTGAAACCGATGCTAATTATTTGTCCCATGCGGCGGATAGTTTGTCGATCCAGAGTGATGAACACAACAATCGCGGCAAGATGTTTTAGTTGGTGAGTCGGTTGTTGATTGGGGCATAAAAAAACCAGCTAAACGCTGGTTTTTTTTATGGGCGGTGTCTAATCCGCGATCTTAACGGGCGTGCTCGCTGGCCACCAAAAAAACCTGCGCAATCAATTGCCACTGTTCAAGCCAGTGTTCGGTAGGACGGCGGCGGAATTCGGTGCGCACAAATTCCGCGATGCGGCCATCAACCAACGCAATCAACAAATTAGCGGCAGCAGCAACTGGCAATTGCGGATGCAAGCCTTCGCGCAATTCCGCCTCACGCAAAATTTGTTTTAGTTGGGTTTCAATGCGATCAAAAAATTGTGCGATGCGTACGCGCAAACGCTCGGTTTCACCGGTGAGAGCATCACCGGTGAGCAGGCGTGTTAAACCCGGATTGCGCTCGGCAAAAGTGAGCAACAATGACAGGATTTTTTCGCAGCGTTTCAGCGCCGTTTTTTCCTCGGTTAAAATCAGTGTCACGCGCGAAAAAATTGTCTCTTCAATAAACTCAATCAAACCCTCAAACATTTTGGATTTGCTGGGAAAGTGGCGATAGAGCGCCGCTTCAGAAACGCCCACTTCTTTGGCCAGTGCGGCAGTGGTAATGCGCTCGCCTGGGCTGGCCTCCAGCATGCGGGCCAGACATTCAAGAATTTGTTGGCGACGCGGCGTTTTGTTTGGGGGTTTATTCATGACGACTCCATTCAGAGCGATTCCATTCGAAATAATGCGCGCCCTAACTCAACTGCAGCGCGCCCTAGGTGATAACGCTTAGCGGGCTTTGTTGGTAATCAATGTACCCACACCGGCATCGGTAAAAATTTCTAACAACACGGCGTGATCAACCCGGCCATCAATAATATGGGCGCTGGTCACACCGGCTTTAACAGCATCCAGTGCGCAGGCAATCTTTGGCAACATGCCGCCGTAAATGGTGCCATCTGCAATCAAACCGTCTACTTGTTCAGTGCTAAGGCCGGTTAATACTTTGCCTTGTTTATCTTGCAAACCAGAGACATTGGTGAGCAGCATTAATTTTTCGGCGCGTAAAAACTCAGCAATTTTTCCAGCGACCAAATCAGCATTGATATTGTAAGAGGCACCGTCTGCACCTACACCAATCGGTGCGATGACGGGAATAAAATCACTGTTGATTAGCATGTCGATCACAGCGGTGTTGACATTTTCCACTTCACCTACGTGGCCGATATCAAGAATTTCCGGTGCGAGCATTTCCGGCGTTTTATGGGTGACGGTTAATTTTTTCGCCTGAATCAATTTGCCATCTTTACCGGTCAAACCAATTGCCTGGCCGCCGTTGCGGTTAATCAGGCTGACGATTTGTTTATTGACGGTACCGCCGAGTACCATTTCAACCACATCCATAGTGGCGCTATCGGTGACGCGCATACCGTTAATAAATTCAGATTTGATATTGAGTTTTTCGAGTAGGCTGCCGATTTGTGGGCCGCCGCCGTGTACGACTACCGGATTCATGCCCACCAGTTTCATTAGCACAATATCGCGCGCAAAACTGTTTTGCAGTTCTTCGCCTTCCATCGCATTGCCGCCAAATTTTACGACCACCGTTTTGCCGGTGAAGCGTTGAATATAGGGCAGGGCTTCAGTTAATACATTGGCGATATTCATCGCTGATTCGCGGTTCAAAGACATAAAAAATTAATCCTGTGAATTTAAATTGAACGTTAAGCGGGCATCGACTTTCAGCAATTCCCGTTTAAAAATTTGCTGGATTTTCTCCAGTGATTCGTGCGATTCCGCTTCAAAACGCAGCGTTAACGCGGGCGATGTGTTGGAGGCGCGCACCAGCCCCCAGCCTTTGGTGTAATCTACCCGCAGACCGTCAATGGTGGTGATAGTGCCGTTGGCGAATTCGCCGATTTCGCTGAGTTTTTTAATCAGCCCGAACTTATCCAGCTCGGGAATGGCGATTTTAATTTCCGGTGTTGAATAGAGCTGCGGAAAGGCCGCAAAAATAGCATCGATTTTTTGGTCGCGCAGCGTAATGATTTCCAACAGTCGTGCCATGGCATAAATGCCATCGTCAAAACCGTACCAGCGATCTTTAATAAAAATATGGCCGGAATATTCGCCGCCGATCAGTGCTTGCGTCTCTTCCATTTTGGCCTTCATGGGCGAGTGGCCGGTCTTCCACATAATCGGGCGGCCGCCGTAGCTGCTGATAACCTGATTCAATTGGCGCGAGCATTTTACATCGAATAACACATCGGCACCGGGGTTGCGTGAAAGCACATCTTTCGCAAACAACATCAATAATCTATCGGGCCAAATAATATCGCCTTTCGGTGTGACGACGACCAAGCGATCGCCATCACCATCAAACGCGACACCGATATCGGCATTAGTCTCTTGTACTTTAGCAATTAGGGCTTGCAGATTTTTTTCGACAGTGGGGTCGGGATCATGGTTGGGGAATTCGCCATCCAGATCGCAGAATAATGGAATAACATCGCAGCTCAATTCTTCAAACAATTGCGGTGCGACTATACCGGGTACCGCATTGCCCGCATCGACTACAATTTTTACATTGCTCGCGAGTGCAACGTCAGAAAAAATGCGATCGATGTAATCGGAAATAATCGTGCGTGGAATTTCTTCGCCCAACCCCTGGTGAAAACGTTGGCCGATAATGCGTGAGCGTAACTCGATGACTGCATCATCGGCGAGAGCGCGATTTTTAATGACCACTTTAAAGCCGTTGTATTCTTTGGGGTTGTGGCTCGCGGTGACAATCACACCACTGCTGGTGTCATCAAAATGGAAGGTGGAAAAATACATCAGCGGCGTAGGTACCACACCGATATTTATCACATTACAACCCGAGCGCAGAATACCGCGAATCAGCGCTTGCGTGAGCGCTTCACTGTGGGTGCGGCCATCGCGGGCAACAACAATCGCTTGTTCACCTTGGTCAATCGCTTCGCTGCCAACAGCTTGGCCGATGAGTTGGGCAAGCTCCGGCGTAACCTGACTGCCGACCAATCCGCGAATATCGTAGGAGCGGAATATTTCGGCGGGTACATCTTCTTCATTGATTTTACTGCGCGTTGCCGCGCTCGATTTTTTACCTGACGCCTGTTGCAGCCCGAGAATATTTTCGTCTTCATCGATTACGGCGATATCGAGAATATCCTGCTTCTGGTACAGAGGATTGGTTATCCTGTCATTCGCGTTGACAGATTCTGTGCTGGTTTTAACCACGTCGGCGACTGAGGGTGTTGTAGCATTCTTTTCGCCCAATTCCAGCCGCACCAACATTTTGCTGAGGAACCACACCAGCGCCAGACTCGCTGCAACTATCACACTGAGGATGCTGAGCCAGAGTGCCGGCAATTCTTCGGCGAGCGATAAGAGTTGTTCAGAGGGTGTAAATTTAACCGCGAGATGGCTGCCATCAACATTGCCTTGCAAGCTAGCGCCCGCAGCACCTGCACCACGTTTTTTAATCATTTGCGGCGGGCTGCCGGTAAATTGTTGTACGAGTACAAACTCGCCTAAGTCTTGTTCCCCCGAGTTAAACAGATTAATTAATTCGGCCCCATCAATAGTAACCATCAGCGTACCCAGCGGCGCGGTTTTGTCGTCGGTAGCGAGTGGGCGAATCCAGTTAATCATCCAGCGTTCGTTGATGGCGATCAATTCCGGTAAAGCGGGCTGGCGTTTTTCGCCGCGTTGAATGAAATCTAATTCCGCATAGCGAATGGGGAATTCAGCTTCGCGATCCAACTGCGCACTACCCAGCGGGATCAAACGTACTTTGAGGGCAGAAGGAGTTTTGCGCAGCGATTTTTTTTCCAGTAAATCACGGGTTTCTGCGGTGTTACCTGGATTGGTTGGGTCCAAGCTTGCTAGCAACTCAGGTTCGCCGGCAAGCGTGTCGATGATTTGTGCCTGTTGTTGGAAATAGCGTGTGAGCGCTTTGCTTCGCTCATCCACTTTCTCTTGTGTGAGCGAACGTAAATTTTCCTGGGTACGTTCAACAACCAATTTCTGATAGAGCGCATAGCCAATAATCGTGTTAATGATTAATGCTATGCCAAGCAATATCAGTAAAAATTTTTGTTGAATTGCTGCCTTGTGCTTGGCTGCATCCAAGGCGCGCTGCGCGCTGCGAGAGAGATGCGCAACGGGTTCAGTTTTAGTTTTTGTCGAATCCTTTGGGTTCACGCCTGTACCTTTCTACTTAAATAAATGTGATGTTTGTTGTGCTAACAAACCAGAGGCTTATAGAGCCGCTATTTTTTGCGCGAAGAGCGCGATAAGTTCACGCGCCAATTGCTGCTTGCTGCGCTGACTAATTTCAGTCGCGTTAGTTTTTTCAACGATCGTAACGGCATTGTCATCGCTGTTAAAACCAATGCTGCTATCGCTGATATTATTGGCAACCACTAGATCCAGATTTTTGCGTTCCAATTTGCTGCGGGCGTATTCCAATAAATTTTCACTCTCAGCAGCAAAACCAATCGTAAATGGCTTGGGCGTGAGCGCCGCAATACTCGCCACTATGTCGGGATTTTTCACTAGCGTCAGGGTCAGCATATCGGCGTCACCTTTTTTTATTTTCTGTGTGGCAATTTGCGCCGGGCGATAATCAGCTACGGCAGCAGCGGCGATAAATAGATCGCATCCCTGTGCCGCCGCCAGACTCGCCGCATGCATCTCCCCGGCACTGATGACATCAATACGCTGCACGCGTGGCGGTATTGCGAGTTGGGTTGGGCCGCTGATCAAAATTGTCTCGGCACCCGCTTCTGCTGCGGCCTGCGCCAGAGCGTAGCCCATTTTGCCCGAGCTGTAGTTGCTTAAATAGCGCACTGGGTCGAGCGCCTCGCGCGTAGGGCCCGCGGTAATCACCACTTTTTTACCCGCCAAGCTGCCGCTGGCAAACAAGCTAGCGGCGGCATCGACCAATTGGAGCGGTTCGAGCATTCGCCCAGGGCCTACATCACCACAGGCTTGACCGCCCTCAGCGGGGCCGAAGATGTGGATCTTGCGTTTGATCAAGATATCCAAATTGGTTTGGGTCGCCTGGTTGTGCCACATGCCCTGGTTCATCGCCGGAGCTATGGCGATGGGCGCGGCAGTCGCGAGGCAGATGCTGGTGAGCAGATCATTGCCCATCCCCTGTGTTAAACGCGCAATGAAATCGGCGGTGGCAGGAGCAATCAATACCAAATCCGCCCAACGCGCCAATTGGATATGGCCCATACCCGCTTCAGCTTCGGGATCGAGCAATTCCGTATGCACCGGATTACCCGAGAGCGCTTGCATTGTTAAGGGGGTGATAAATTCCTGCGCCGCTGGTGTCATCACAACCTGCACACTGGCGCCTGCATCCTGTAGACGGCGCACCAGGTCGGCACTTTTGTAGGCGGCAATACCACCGGTCACGCCGAGCAGAATCTGTTTATTGGCAAGTGATGTCATAAAGGCGGAGGGTTCCGGCAATAAAGAAGAGCGTCCAGTGAACAACCTTAGCCCTTGGGGGCGTAATTGGCCACTAACGGCGCCAGCCCCGCAGGGCTTGACGAAAGCGGGTTAAGATACCATTCTTGGCGGGATTTTCGTATCAGCCCATCACACTGGTTGGTACTGTTATTGACTTTATTCTCACCCCTGATATCCCTACTGACAAGGAATGACCAGATCTCATCACAAGGAGTTGTCTATGTCGATTGCCCATTGGCCTGAAGCCGAACGCCCGCGCGAAAAACTGTTGTCCCTTGGCCCGCGCGCCTTATCCGATGCTGAATTGCTTGCCATTTTCCTGCGTGTTGGCTGCGTGGGTAAATCCGCCGTGGATCTTGCGCGCGAGTTATTGCAGGAATACGGTGGCCTGCGTCAGCTGCTGGAGGCATCACAAGCAGAGTTCTGCAAAGGCCTTGGGCTTGGGAATGCCAAATATGCGCAGCTACAAGCGGTGTTGGAGATGGGGCGGCGCCATCTTTCAGCCGCGATGAAAGCCGGTGATCTGCTCACCAGCCCGGATTTGGTTCGCAGTTACCTGAGCGCCCAACTGCGCCATCAACCGCGTGAAGTTTTTGCGGTCTTGTTTCTGGACAACCAGAACCGCCTGATCACCTACGAGGAGTTATTCTTCGGCACTATCGATGGTGCTTCTGTCTATCCACGGGAGGTCGTGCGGCGCGCGCTGGCGCACAACTGTGCGGCTGTTATCCTCGCTCATAACCATCCTAGCGGTGTGGCCGAACCCAGCCAGGCCGACTGCCGTATTACCCAGCGATTGCAGGCGGCGCTGGACTTGATCGATGTGCGCGTGGTTGACCATATGGTGGTGGGTGACAGCGAGGTAATTTCCTTTGCCGAACGGGGATTGCTCTGAAATTGCGCCACTAATCGCAGTAGCCCAGTTTTTTCGGTCAAAAAATCAGCTTTTCATTGCTATTGCAGGGCTGTTTTGGTATAAAACGCGGCTCTGTGCGACACGTTAAGTGTCTCCCTTAGAAAGCTATCCATTGGATATGAGGGGTGAAAACCCTGATGATAGCGAGGCAAATGCCTGATCCTACCTTCAATATCCACCCCTGCGGGAGTTCATTCCGCAAGGGATGACCTCTTTGCATACAATGAGAGAGGTACCCTCAAAAGGCTTGCTGTTACTTTACAGTTCCTGCCTTATGTTCATCATCGGAGACATGAGAATGCTCCATTTCGTATTGCTTGGCTCCAGAGTTATTTGGGGTATCAAGCCTGACATGTGCCTGTCAGTTCGCTAAATTGGCATGCTTTGGGGGCCAACCCTGAGGTGTGAAGCCCGATTGACAATGTCTCCACTGAATCTCAGTGCCATGTTTTGGTAACAAAACAGGTTTGATTCCGAATTGCACGTAATCTAGGAGGCTAGCGACAGTATCTGCATGGCTAACTTAAGTGAATCATCGATTGAACCCTCGTAAGTTTTGATGGGCCTACGGCATTTATTGGCCCTAGCCAAAATGGCATCGTGGTTAGTCCGTCCAGTAGAGCTATGTACGGCGGCACTACAGTAACCACCGGGGGAAAGATGGAGCCTAAACAGAGAATTGATGCGAAACGGGGAACGTGGCAATCCCGACCACTCGCCAACGGCCAAAATATCGGCACAGGCAGGTGTTTCGTAAGAAATGCTGATGAGTGTGGGGAATAGGAGGATGTAAAAAGCGAATGACCTTCTGTAATGGAAGGTATAGCGGTTGAAATAATACCGACAGAGGCAACTCTGGCTGACGTACATCTGGTTTACACGCGCGTGAACTTTAGCTGATTCCACATTAACCATCCCGAAGGGTAGACGTTGCCCTTCGGGGGAGCAGTCCGCCTGAAGGGTAGTGTTTTACTCTAACAATGGAGGACTGTATGAAACTGACATCTGCAAAGATGAACGCTGCGTCCTCTGACCAAGCAAAAAGCTGGCACCAAGTTGATTGGAAAGCCGCTTATCGCTCAGTCAGGAAAACGCAATTGAAGATCGCGCAGGCGACTAAAGCCGGTAATTGGCGGAGAGTTTTTCGGCTCCAACGGTTGCTAGCACACTCATTCCACGGTCGTTGTATGGCCGTGAAGCGGGTGACAGAGAACAGAGGTCGCAAGACCTCAGGTGTGGATGGGGAAACATGGAGTTCGCCAACCGCCAAATACAATGCAGTGAAACGACTGTCGATAAAGCGCGGGTATCGGCCAAAACCGCTCAAGCGGGTATGGATTCCGAAACCCGGTAAACAAGAAAAGCGTCCGCTAGGTATCCCGACGATGTTGGATCGGGCGATGCAAGCGCTTTACTTGCAAGGATTGGAGCCTGTTATAGAAAGCACCAGCGATCCGAAAAGTTTTGGCTTCCGGCCTGACCGATCAACCGCTGACGCGATGACTGAACTTTTTCACCTGTTGGCACCGAATGTGGCGCCAACGTGGGTGTTAGAGGGCGACATCAAGGGCTTCTTTGACAATATCAATCACGAGTGGCTATGCCGTAATGTCCCTATGGACATATCGATACTGCGCAAATGGTTGAACGCTGGTGTTATCGACAAGAAACACTTTGCAGAAACGAAGGCAGGAACACCACAGGGCGGGATTATTTCGCCTTGTCTTGCCAACGCCACACTGAATGGATTGGAGGTTCAGCTGAAAGCGCATTTTGCGCAGACGCTGGGCATGACAAAGTCCAAAAGGCTCGGGTTGCAAGTGGTGAGATACGCGGATGACTTTGTAATCACAGCTTTCTCAAAAGAGCTGCTCGAAAACGAAGTGAAGCCTTGGGTGGAGCAATTCCTGTCAGTACGAGGGGTTGAGCTATCCAAGGAGAAAACGAAGATAACTCACATCAACACAGGCTTTGACTTTCTAGGATGGAATTTTAGAAAGTATGTGCCCGAGTCACCGTATAAGAAGGCCAAGCTGTTGATCAAACCATCAACCAAAAACGCGCAAGCGTTCTATCGGAAGGTGGCGGAGATCATTAAAAACAGCGGAACCATGACGCAGGATGCGCTCATCGGCCAACTCAATCCGGTACTAAGGGGGTGGGCGGAGTACCACTCCCCAGTGGTGGCGAAGGAGACCTTCAATACGTTGGATTACCATATTTTCTGGCGTATATGGCGGTGGGCAAAACGCAGGCACCCAAACAAGTCGATTAATTGGATCAGGAAGCGTTACTTCAGATCCATAGGCGAGCGAAGTTGGGTGTTTGCATTAGCCTACAAAATGCAATCAGGGGAAGTGAGGTATCGCCGACTTTATGGGTTAGCGAATACGCCAATCGTGCGCCATAAGCGTCTGCCGGGTAATTACAACCCTTACGATGCGGAGCATGAACTGAAATGGGAGGTCTTACGAGTTCAGCGGATGCAGCATAAACTGCGCTACCGCAACGAAACATGCTGGATCTTCCTCAGGCAAAAGGGCTTGTGTGCCTTTTGTGGCGGAGCGATTTCAAAGCAAACGGGCTGGCATGATCATCACATCGTAAGACGTGTTGACGGCGGGTCAAATAGTCGAGAAAACCGCGCTTTGCTTCATCCAAACTGTCATGCACTGATACACAGTCAGAACTGTACAGAAAAGTTGCAATTTAGTGGGGTTAAGGAGTAGAATCCGCGCCTCAAACGAAGTCGCTGGTCAAATTTTGACTAGAGTAAACTTGAGCCGTGTGCGGTGAAAGTCGCACGCACGGTTCTTAGGGGGGGATGGGTCAGTAATGACTTGTCCCTACCCGACTTGCGGCAGGGTTGTGAAGGCGTATTAAAAGAGCGCCACTTCCGCGCAAATTTCCCTTTGGGATTTGCTGCTCCAACCCTGAAATTAACCCGCGTTTAGGAAAGAATAGGCTGCTTACAACAATGCTCTAGGCTGGTTGTTAGTCTGTTTTACGGTTCTAACACAGCGTCCAGCTTAGCGCGCTGAATTTTTAATGAGGCAATAAAATGTCCAAGGTATGTCAAGTTACTGGTAAACGTCCCATTACCGGCAACAATGTTTCCCACGCAAAAAACCACACCAAGCGTCGTTTTTTGCCAAACCTGCAATCTCACCGTTTTTGGGTGGAAGCTGAGAAGCGTTTCGTGACTCTGCGCCTGACTCCAAAAGGTATGCGTATCATCGACAAGCGTGGCATTGACGCTGTGTTGGCTGATGTTCGTGCCAACGGCCACAAAGTGTAATTAGGAGCTAATAGTCATGCGCGAAAAAATTCGTCTGAACTCTTCTGCTGGTACTGGTCACTTCTACACCACTGACAAGAACAAGCGCACCATGCCAGAAAAGATGGAAATCAAAAAGTTTGACCCAGTTGTGCGCAAGCACGTGGTCTACAAAGAAGGCAAAATCAAGTAATTTGATTTTTGCGTTCGCTAAAAAGCCCGGTCTTTGTACCCAATGCTGTTCACTTAGGGATTGCGTCCGCAGAGCAATAACCAGAGAATCCGATACGAACTCACGTCGTATCGGATTTTTTTGTGTTTATCAGACCG
>CAIOHY010000159.1 GCA_903858205.1 uncultured Cellvibrio sp. | reverse complement strand
GTTTTTTTAAAAGGATTTTTTATGCCAATACTATCTATTTTTTTCGGTATCGTGATTCGGATGTGGCATGACGACCATCCGCCACCGCATATTCATGTTGAATATCAGGGCTTCGAAGCCTTGGTCGATATCAAAACCGGCCAAGTATCGAAGGGGAGGTTGCCAGCAAAGGTGGCTGCTATCGTAAATGAATGGTGCCATAATCATGAGCACGAACTCTTAGCAAACTGGGAAAAAGCCCAAAGTTTTGAACCGCTCGAACGTATTAGAGGAGCTGATTATGATTAAGCTGCTATCTGCCGAGTACACGGAAAACGGATTAATTGTTCTGGAGTTTTCTGATGGAAATAAAGGAGTGTTCAATCTTTTAGCATATCTGAAAGAGCGCACGGGTAGCTTGTTGCTGCCGCTGGCGGATGAAGATTATGCCCGACGTTGCTTTATTGATGCGGGCGCACTCTGCTGGCCTAACAGTTTGGAGCTATCGGCCGAGCGATTACATGAACTGGTTTCACTTTCAAAGGCCGCGTAGCGGCCTTTGTCTTATAAACAGGGTGAATTTTTTACCCAAATGCCTATAATGCCCACCCGTCTTAGCAGTAAATCCTGGCACACAATGCCGAACTTTCGTTTCCTATCCAATATCACCCGAATAAATGGAGTCTCATCGTGAAAGCACCCGTAAGAGTTACCGTCACTGGCGCCGCTGGCCAAATCAGCTACTCATTGCTGTTCCGCATTGCTGCTGGCGACATGTTGGGTAAAGACCAACCAGTAATCCTGCAATTACTGGAAATCACCCCGGCGCTGAAAGCCCTTCAAGGCGTAGCGATGGAGTTGGATGACTGTGCATTCCCACTGTTGGCTGGCATTGTTACTACCGATGATCCTGCGGTTGCTTTCAAAGACTCAGACTACGCATTGCTGGTAGGCGCACGTCCACGTGGCCCAGGCATGGAGCGTAAAGACCTGTTGGCCGCTAACGCTGCAATCTTCTCTGTGCAAGGTAAAGCGATTGATGACCACGCATCACGCAACATCAAAGTATTGGTTGTAGGCAACCCTGCTAACACCAACTCTCTGATTGCTCAACGCAATGCACCAAACATCAACCCACGTCAATTCACTGCAATGACCCGTTTGGATCACAACCGTGCACTGTCACAGTTGGCGACCAAAACCGGTACCAGCATCAATAACATCACCAAAGCGCTGATCTGGGGTAACCACTCATCTACCCAGTATCCAGACCTTCACAACACTTTGGTTGATGGCAAACCAGCTCTGAGTTTGGTTGATCAAGCGTGGTACGAAGCAGATTACATCCCAACCGTACAACAACGTGGTGCTGCAATCATTGCTGCACGTGGTGCTTCTTCAGCTGCTTCAGCTGCTAATGCGGCGATCAATCACATCCGCGATTGGGCTCTGGGTACTCCAGCGAACGATTGGGTGAGCATGGGTGTATACAGCGATGGTTCTTACGGCATCGAGACAGGCCTGATCTACTCTTTCCCATGCGTGTGCAAAAACGGCGATTGGGAAATCGTACAAGGTTTGGAAATCAATGAATTCTCACGTGCGCGTATGCAAGCGACCGAGAAAGAATTGCAAGAAGAGCGCGATGCAGTAAAAGAATTGCTGCCTGCGTAATTCGCAATAAGTTGATGAAAAAATGCCGCTGCTTTGTAAGAAGCAGCGGCATTTTTTATTGGAACCAAACTATTTTTAAACGGATTAAATCTGCTTAAACTCCATCCACGCACTTTTGCTAGTGCCTGCTGGCAAATGCCATTTTTCGCTAAGCACTGCACCACGCTCCACACAAATATAAAATTGTTCCTGGTCTTCACCAATATCCGCAATTTTTGCCGCAGCTTCACTACCCGGGTTCCACACGACAACACTAGGGCAATTGCTGTGAGTGATTTCAATGTTTGGTAAGCCGCTGATGCTGACGGTGTTTTCGATTGCGTGATAAACACGATCTACCGGCCCAGGAAAATTCACATCGCCGGATTGGTGTTTTTCTGCATAACCTTCAAAGTTGTCGAGATACTTTCTCTCCGCCAAACCAAGTACGCGAACATCGCTAAGTGAACTGATGCGATGGTAATTGTGCATCGCCCAACTGCAATCAAAGTCTTCGGTGTCAGTATTGTTGATGGTGATTTCAAGTTTTGCCGTCTTGCCTAGCGTCATGCGCAATTCGGCTGAAAAATCGAATGGAAATAAATCGTTAGCATCGCTTAAAAATAAAAATTCAAGCTCGACGTTGCCATCGCTCAGTAGATGCGCTTCACCCAATTCCCAAAAGTTATTGCGTGCAAAACCGTGCTTGGGTTTGGTTGGGTCGGCTTGGTTGACGCCAAACCATGGTAGGCATAGGGGAACGCCACCGCGTAGAGCGTTACCTGCGGAAAAATCGCAATTGGGGCTGAGCCAAAGCAATGGATCACCGCTGGTGGTTTTGAATTCCAAGAGGTGTGCACCCTGCAGTGAAATAACCGCGCTGCACAATTCTGTTTCTACCACCAATAGAGGTAAGCCTGTCCCAAGTGCAGCGGGATACTGTTCTTTGCTGGTGGTGAGGCGCAAGAAGCCAGATTTGGCCACCAATTGGTCAAGGTGGAGTTTGCTTTCCGCATCGGGGGTGTTGATATGCATGATGGCTTCCATTTATGTGACTAATGGGCTCGATTCTATAGAAAAGCACGGGCGCTAACAGCCAAATTTTTTGGTTTTGTGGGCTTTAAAACAGTATGATGCGCGCCTTTTCGACAATTTTGATTTTTCTCGGGCAGTGCCCGGATACTGGAATAGAGTAGGTGCTTGAGTGAGTAGTAAGACGCAGTTTGTAGGTGGGACGGCTTTTGTCATCGGCCAGCGCTGGATTAGTGAGTCAGAAGCAGATTTGGGGCTGGGGATTGTGTTAGATGTGGCCAATCGCCGCCTGACCCTGAGTTTTCCCGCTGCAGGTGAGCGCCGCACCTACGCGATAGATAATGCGCCCGTCAGCCGTGTGAAATACGAAGTGGGTGAGAAGGTTCGTCATCAGGACGGAACCAAAATCCAGATCACCAGTATTGTCGAGCAAGCGGGTTGTTTGATGTACGTCGGCCTTACCAAAGACGGCGAGGAATTTTCCATCCCTGAATTTGAGCTGGATAGCTTTGTGCAATTCAGTACGCCGCGCGACCGTTTGTTTGCGGGTCAGATCGACAAACACAACCATTTCACCCTGCGCTACCAAACACTCCATTATCAAAACCAGCATCGCCAATCATCCATGTTTGGATTGGCGGGGCCGCGTGTGCAATTGCTTCCGCATCAACTTTATATCGCTAGCGAAGTGTCCCAGCGCCATGCGCCGCGTGTGTTATTAGCAGACGAAGTGGGCTTGGGTAAAACCATCGAAGCCGGTTTAATTTTGCATCAACAATTAATGAGCGGGCGTGTGCAGCGTGCATTGATTGTGGTGCCCGCGAGTTTGCAACACCAATGGTTGGTAGAAATGCTGCGCCGGTTTAATTTGGCATTTACGCTGCTCGATGAGGCGCGTTGTAATGCCTTGGTCGGTTTGGATAGCATTGAAGAGTCAATCGATTATATTGATGACTTTGAAGATGATGATTTTAAAGGTGATGGCAAAGACGAGTTTGCACAAGCGGCGGATATCAGCAACCCGTTTGAAACGGCGCAGCTGGTTATCTGCTCGCTGGATTTTCTTACCAAAAATAATTATCGCTACGAGCAAGCGGTTGCGGCCGAGTGGGATTTATTATTGGTGGATGAAGCGCACCATTTGCAATGGAGCGAAAAGAAACCGAGCAAGGCCTACACCTGTATTGAAGGCTTGGCAAAAAAATCCAAAGGCCTGTTATTGTTGACGGCAACGCCGGAGCAGTTGG
>CAIOHY010000158.1 GCA_903858205.1 uncultured Cellvibrio sp. | reverse complement strand
CTGACCAATTCACTGCGCGGAACGTTAGTCGGTTCAGAATTGGATCCGAATTGGGTTAAATAATCTGGCGTAGTGACACTTGATTCAAAGGACAAGCAAAAGAACAACAAATACAAGGAGTTATTAAAATAACCTAAAAAAATAATTAGATTAGGAAACCATTCAGCACAGATTCAGCTGCAATTTAGGCTTTATCACTCCCGCTGAATGGTTTAGTCTTGGCTTTCATTGAGCCACAAGAGCCTACCAACCACTTTGAACACCCAGGTTATAGCCCCCCCGGAAATCATCACCCAGCCGTTGACGCTGGAACCCAGTGATAGTCGTCGCCTTGCCAATCTCTGCGGCCTTCTAGGCCAACACCTGCGCCAGATTGAAGAGCGCCTTGAGATTGAAATTCGCAATCGCGGCAGCGAATTTGAACTAACCGGCCCTTCAGCCAAGATTCGCGCTGGCGCTGAGTTACTGCGCAATCTTTACCTCACGACCGAAAAAAACGAACTCACCCCAGACGAAGTGCATTTAGCACTGCAAACTTCCGGTATCGAACAACTTATGGAACAACTGGATCACGCTGAAGCCCAAGCGCTAAACGGCGAATCACCCGCAACTACCCCCAATGTAAGTAACGACGAAGGCGGGATCACTCTTATCCGCACCAAAAAATGCACGATCAAACCGCGCGGCCTCAACCAGCAGCGCTATGTCCGTGCAGTGCAAAAACACGATATAAATTTCGGCATCGGCCCGGCCGGTACCGGCAAAACCTACCTCGCCGTTGCCTGCGCGGTGGAAGCGCTGCTTAAAAATGAAATTGAACGTATTCTGCTAGTACGCCCGGCGGTCGAGGCTGGAGAAAAGCTCGGTTTCTTGCCCGGTGATCTCGCGCAAAAAGTTGATCCCTATTTACGCCCACTGTACGACGCTCTGTTTGAGATGCTGGGCTTTGATACCGTCGGTAAATTGATGGAGCGCGGCGTTATTGAAGTTGCGCCGCTGGCGTTTATGCGCGGCCGCACCCTGAACAACTCCTTCGTCATTCTCGATGAAAGCCAAAACACCACGCGTGAGCAGATGAAAATGTTCCTGACACGTATCGGCTTTGGTACTACGGCCGTCATTACTGGCGACCCAACCCAAATCGATTTGCCGCGCGGCATGGCCTCTGGCCTGCGCCATGCGATTGAAGTGTTAGATAACGTCAACGGCATCAGCTTCACCAACTTCACCTCTAAAGACGTTGTGCGCCACCCGATTGTTCAACGCATCGTAGAAGCATACGAGGCTTTCGAACAACAACAGCCGAAGCAAGATTAGCGCTATGGCCTATCAAATCGACATCGAATGCAATAGCCAGAGTCAACACATCCCCGCTGCGGCTGATCTTGAACATTGGATTAGTACTGCCTTGCAGAGCCAATCGCTTGAAGAGGCCGAGGTCAGTGTTTACATCGTTGATGAAGAGGAAAGCCAAGAGTTAAACGTGCAGTATCGCGGAAGAGATTACCCAACAAACGTACTCTCCTTCCCTGCCGATATCCCTGAAGAAGTTGGCCTGCCACTGCTGGGTGATCTTGTCGTGTGCGCCCCGGTGGTAGAACGCGAAGCGAGAGAGCAAGGTAAAACACTGCAGGCGCATTGGGCGCATATGCTGATCCACGGCACCCTGCATTTACTCGGTTTCGACCACATCGATGATGATGAGGCTGAAGCTATGGAAACCCTGGAAACCCAAATCGTAACCGGTTTAGGGTATCCTGCCCCTTATCAAGAAATCACTGAAGAATAAAAGACCTTGGGAACTTACATCATGTCGGACGACCATCCGAGTAGCATCACTACTGAAAAATACGAGCGCGCTGAAAAGCACGAAAGATCCTGGCTGGACAAATTGCTCCATGCATTCAGTGCGGAACCAAAATCTCGCGATGAGCTGCTAGAAATTATTAAGGATGCCGCCGACAACCACTTATTGGATCAGGAAGCATTAAGCATTATCGAAGGTGCGCTCGATGTATCCACCTTACAAGCGCGCGAAATTATGGTGCCGCGCTCACACATAGTGGCGATCCGCCTTGAAGATTCCCCGCAAGAATATTTACCGCAATTGATTGAATCCGGCCATTCTCGCTTTCCAGTCATTGGCGAAAACATAGACGACATAAAAGGTATTTTGCTCGCAAAAGATTTATTGCCGCTCGCGCTTAAAGGCACAGACAATTTTAATCTTGAAACCATATTGCGCCCCGCCACCATTATTCCTGAAAGCAAACGCGTGAACGTGTTACTGCGCGAATTCCGTGAAAATCGTTACCACATGGCGTTAGTGATGGACGAGTACGGTGGCATTACTGGCTTGCTTACCATTGAAGATATTCTCGAAGAAATCGTCGGCGAAATTGAAGATGAAACAGACGAGCAGGAAGACGCAACCGATTTTATTAAACGCGTCAGTGAGAATGATTACATCATCAAAGCACTAACGCCTATTGAAGACTTCAACGATTTTTTTAGAAAAGAATTCAGCGATGAAGATTTCGACACCATCGGCGGCATCCTTATGCAGGAGTTCGGTCATCTGCCCAAACGCAATGAAGTAGTGCAGATGGACAATATGCAATTCCGTGTGCTTTACGCCGACAATCGTCAAATTCATTTATTGCGCCTGACGATATTAAGCAATTAATGGATAGCGAATATCATTGATAACAATCCCGCCACACGGCGGGATTTTTTTAACCGGACACACAAAAGATAACATTCATGCCCGATAAAATTCTGAATCTCCCTCACCCCTTAGCACTATTGATTGCAATGCTTAGCGGTGCACTAATCACTTTGAGTTTTGCGCCCTTTAATTTCTGGCCAATTGCAATCATCAGTTTGATTGCCTTTGCGCTCTTGCTAAAGGAACAAACATTAAAAACCATTCTCTGGCGCAGCTTCGCATTCGGAGTAGGATTTTACGGCGCGGGCATTCACTGGATTTATGTGAGCATCCATAACTTTGGCGGAGCCTCGCCGCTATTTGCAAGCCTTCTGGTTTTTGTATTCGCTGGTTTTATGGCGGCTATTTTTATTCTGCCTTTCTATATTTTTGGCCGCTGGTTTAATTATCACTCACTCGGGTTAATTGTCGCTTTACCTGCCTGCTGGTTGCTGGGCGAATGGATGCGCACTTGGTTTTTAACCGGCTTTCCCTGGCTGTTTTTAGGCTACGCCCACATAGATACCGTGCTAGCTGGATGGGCGCCAATTACCGGGGTAATGGGTATTGGCTTTATTCTTGTTCTAACAGCGGTTGTAATAGCCGAATGGTTATGGCGCATCAAGAGTAGGCCCACAAAAAAATCTGCATTGATTATTGCGAGTGTTTGCAGTGCCGCATTCTGGATTCTGGGCGCAGGTTTAAAAAATATCACTTGGGCAGAAGCCGATACTACACCGATAAAAATAGGCATGGTACAACCCAATGTCGACCAAGGCACCAAGCTCAGTTTCGATGAGGAAAGCGCAACAATTGCGCTCAACCAATTACGCGATCTCAGCAAAGATTTATGGACCAACGATTGGGTGATTTGGCCAGAAGCAGCAATTCCGACTTCACTTACCTATCACGATGCACTCCCCTTTTTGGAAGAAATAAATACCAAAGCAGCCGAACAGGATACGGCATTATTTACTGGCGTCATTTACGAAGATCGAGATAAACAAAAATACTACAATTCGATTGCCGGGCT
>CAIOHY010000157.1 GCA_903858205.1 uncultured Cellvibrio sp. | reverse complement strand
GAAACAGCATTCAGGTAGCGTTTTATGGATCTCAGTTTGATCGAAAATATTCTCTTCGCCATGGTGCGTACCGGCACACCACTGCTGTTGGTGGCACTGGGCGCGATGATGTCGGAGCGCTCGGGTGTTTTAAACCTCGGGCAAGAAGGCATGATTTTAGTGGGCGCGGCGTGCGGGTTTATCGCCGCTTATGCGGGCGGCAGTTTGGGCTTGGGTGTGCTCGCCGCTGTTGCAGCAGGTGTTTTCGTTTCATTGATTTTCGCGTTTATCGCACTCACATTAATTTCCAATCAAGTCGCGACCGGTCTCGCGCTCACCATTTTCGGAACCGGACTCAGTGCATTTTTAGGCGCGGCTTATGTTGGGCAAACGGTTACCGGTTTTGCGCCCATCGCAATTCCGTTTTTAAGTGACATTCCACTGATTGGCCAAGCGCTATTTGCGCAGGATTTGTTGGTGTACCTCTCCTTTATTTTATTCGCTGCCGTATTTGTGGTGATGCGCTACACACGCTTGGGATTAATTATTCGCGCCGTCGGCGAGAACCCCGAAGTGGCTCACGCATTGGGTTATAAAGTGTTGGTAGTGCGCTATTGCGCGGTCATGTTCGGCGGCGCTATGGCGGGCTTGGCAGGTGCCTATTTATCTCTCGCTTACACACCCATGTGGTCAGAGGGAATTGCGGCCGGGCGCGGTTGGATTGCACTGGCGTTAGTGGTATTCGCCAGCTGGCGCACCGAGCGCATTTTATTCGGTGCCTGGCTGTTTGGGTTTGCCAGCATTCTGCATTTATTGTTGCAAGGTTATGGCTACGAAATTTCGCCCAACCTGCTCGCCATGCTGCCCTATGTGGTCACAATTATTGTGTTGGTGATGATGATGTATCGCCAAAAAAATCAGGGGGTAT
Source organism: uncultured Cellvibrio sp. (assembly GCA_903858205.1). Classification (GTDB taxonomy): domain Bacteria; phylum Pseudomonadota; class Gammaproteobacteria; order Pseudomonadales; family Cellvibrionaceae; genus Cellvibrio. Next base: position 1,834 of record CAIOHY010000157.1, on the reverse strand, counting down.
TTGCACCGCGCTCACTCGGGCAACCCTATCATCCACTGAAGTAACAAACTATTACATCCAAGAGGAACCATCATGACGCTGTTAACACGAAAAACATTTCTTCGATTGCTAGGTGCTGCCTCATTACTCACACTCAGCGCCAGTGTCTTCGCTGCGCCGTTAAAAGTTGGTTTTGTTTATGTGAGCCCGATTGGCGATGCCGGTTGGACTTATCAACACGATGAAGCGCGCAACATAGTGCAAAAAGAATTTGGCGATAAAATCGAAACTACGTTCGTGGAAAGTGTCGCCGAAGGTGCAGACGCCGAGCGTGTGATTCGCAATATGGCCTCACGTGGATACGATTTAATTTTCACCACCTCTTTTGGTTACATGAATCCCACCATCAAAGTGGCGAAAATGTTTCCCAAAGTAAAATTTGAACACGCGACTGGCTATAAAACCGCAGCCAACGTGGGCAATTATCAAGCGCGCGATTATGAAGGCCGCTTTCTTGCTGGCATGGTCGCTGGTGCCATGAGTAAAAAAGAAGTAATCGGCTATGTGGGCGCGTTTCCAATTCCGGAAGTGATTCGCGGCATCAACTCTTTTATGCTTGGCGCGCAAGCAATGAACCCGAATATAAAAATGAAAGTGGTGTGGGTTAATACCTGGCACGACCCGGCCAAAGAACGTGAAGCAGCAGAAAGTTTAATTCTGCAAGGTGCTGATGTACTCACCATGCACACTGACTCGGCGGCCACCATTCAAGCCGCAGAAGCCAAAGGGGTTTACTCCGTGGGCTTCAATTCCGATATGAGCGCCTATGGCCCCAAAACCCATTTGACTTCATCTACCCAGCACTGGGAAAGTATTTACAGCGCAAAAATCAAAGCGGTATTGGAAGGCACCTGGAAACCAGAGGCAATTTGGCATGGCTTGAAAGAAAATGTGGTCGCACTTTCTCCCATTAATCCGGTGGTACCAAAAGAGGTTGTGGCCAAAGTAGATGCGTATAAAATGGAAATGATTTCAGGAAAACGCGCCGTCTATCAAGGCCCTATTTATGATCAAGCAGGCACACTGAAAGTCGCAGAAGGGAAAACCCTGAGCGATGAAGAATTGCACCAACAAAATTGGTATGTAAAAGGGATAGACGGAAAAATTCCGCAGTAATATTCACCATCAGGCTGCGCACACCGGGAAGTAGCGTTTGATATAAACGCACGCAGCCGCCCCCTAACGCGAGACACAATAACTATGGCAACCAAGACCACGGCTGCAAAAAAAATCAGTACACCCAATTCACTAGCGAAGGCCGATAGTAAAACACCCTCTACCAACAAGAGCGCGTCGGTAAAAACTATGGCGACCAAAAAGGCAGAAATAACACCGGATTTTAATCCCACTGAAACGCCCACCGGAAAATACAAACCGGGCAAAATTCGCGACCGCAACCTCACCAATATCATTAACGCAGCAGAAGAAGAGTTTGTACAAAACGGTTTTCGCGGTGCGAGCATCCAGAACATCGCCGACCGCGCGGGCATCCCCAAGGCCAACGTGCATTATTACTTTAAAAGCAAAACCAATTTGTATGTTGCGGTGCTTGATAACATTATTAATTTGTGGAACGACCTGCTAGGTGAAATCACCGTTGATGATGATCCTGCCGAGGTACTTGATCGCTTTATTCGCAAAAAAGTGGAGCTCTCTTACACCCATCCACGCGCCTCAAAACTTTACGCGATGGAAATGATTCAGGGTGCGCCCCATTTAAAAGGCTATATCCGCACTGAGATGCGCCAGTTCGTGCGCCGCAAAGTGCAGATTATCGAGCAGTGGATTGAGCTGG
>CAIOHY010000156.1 GCA_903858205.1 uncultured Cellvibrio sp. | reverse complement strand
CTTGTACCGTTAAATTGCCCTCAAGGCGGTACAATTTGCACCGATTTTATAATCGTTTTTATTTTCAACAGTGATTAATGTCAACCGTGACCTAGGAGAAACATCATGGCTTTTGAATTACCTGCACTGCCTTACGCAAAAGATGCATTGGCTCCCCACATTTCTGCTGAGACCCTGGAATTTCACCACGGTAAGCACCACAAAACCTACGTAGACAAACTAAATGGTTTGGTTCCTGGCACCGAGTTTGAAGGCAAAACTCTGGAAGAAGTGATCAAAACGTCTTCTGGCGGTGTGTTCAACAATGCGGCGCAAATTTGGAACCACACCTTTTACTGGCACTGCTTGAGCCCGAACGGCGGTGGCGCAGCAACTGGCGCAGTTGCTGAAGCGATTGAGAAAGCGTTTGGCTCTTTCGACAAATTCAAAGAAGACTTCACCAACTCTGCTATCAACAACTTTGGTTCAAGCTGGACCTGGTTGGTGAAAAAAGCGGATGGTTCTGTTGCCATCGTTAACACCAGCAACGCAGCTACTCCTTTGACCGATGCTTCTGTTACTCCAATTCTGACTGTAGATTTGTGGGAACACGCTTACTACATCGATTACCGCAACGCACGCCCAACTTACATGAACGCTTTCTGGGCGTTGGTAAACTGGGAATTCGTAAACGCGTGCTTTACGAAATAGAAAGGCAGTAAGTAATTGGTTTTGCGGTACAAAAAACGGGCCTCGCGCCCGTTTTTTATTGTGCGAAATAAAATACTTGGCCTATGTTTGTACTGGCCGCTGCTATAAAATGCGCGCACACTTGCTATTCACTTCGATCACTGTCTCATCGTTAAGGTATTTGTTGTTATGGAACGCAGAGAGCCCACATTATCGACTGGCGGAATATCCGAGCCGACGGAATCCGTAACGCGTCGTCAACAACCTCACGCACAAGATCATGACGAGGATGTACCGCCAGCGCGACCAACACGTAAGCCCGCGCCGCAGTCGGCGCCTGCCTATGTAGCCGCTGCTCCGTCAAGCAGTTTGCCCGCAATAGCTCTGGCGATTGCATTGGTTGCGGCAGGCGGTGCTGGCTTTTTGGGCTGGCAATTGTTTCAGGCGCAGGCCATGTTGCAGCAAGCGGACACCCGTATTCAGGGGTTGGAGCAGCAACTGAGTTTGACCTCAGAAGAGTCAAGCGCATCAGTAGTGACCTTGCAATCGAATTTGAAAAAGCTGGATGCGGAAGTGCGCCGCATAGCGGGCTTGGTAGAAACTAATCGCAAAGCCATTGCGGCTAACACTGAAAAGACGACTGCAGTTGCACGTGATGCGGCCAACGCTCAAAAACTGGGAACTGATGCTAAAGCCGGTATAAATTCACTCAAGCAAGAAGTGGCTGCCAATAAAACAGTTGCTGATGCTGCCGCTGCAAAAATTGATGGCATGAGCACCAGTGTGAGCCAACAAACCCAGGGTGTGCAAAATCTGAAAGAAGAATTGGATAAGATGCAGTTGGAAATGACCGCTCTTGATAGTTTGGCGGCACGTATGCGCACCAATGAAGAGGCGATTTCTGCGATTGACGATTTCCGCCGCAGTACCAACCGTGAGATTTTACAAATCAAACAACAAATGGGCGCCGTGCCTAAATAACCATTGTTGTTTTATGGTGTTCACAAAAAAGGGTATCGATCATTTAGTCGATACCCTTTTTTCTTTCAAGCTAATATTTTTTCCTGCCTATCAACTAGCACCGCAGCTGCGTTAGATGGCTATCGATATCTTGCGTAATTTTGTCCACATTATTGCTTGCCGTATAGATGCTGTTGGACAGCCGCTCTAATTCCTGTGTCGCGCCCCCAATTGCTGAAATATTCCGGTTAATTTCTTCCGTCACTTGATTTTGTTCTTCAGCAGCGGCGGCAACTTGATATGAGCTATCGGTGATGGAATTCATACCCTCGGTGGCTGTCGTCAGTCTGTCATAGGCATTTTCTGCATCGATCAAGGTATGGCTAACACGTTGCGTGTTTTGATTGATTTGTACAACAGATTGATCAACTTGTTGTTGCAGCGACAGAATCAAATTTTTAATTTCTTCTGTGGATTGCTGGGTTCGTGCGGCGAGTGAGCGAACCTCGTCGGCAACAACCGCAAAGCCGCGGCCTTGCTCGCCTGCGCGCGCAGCTTCAATGGCGGCATTGAGTGCGAGTAAATTCGTTTGCGCCGCTATACTTTGTATTACGTCGGTAATGCCGCTGATTTTGCTCGTACTTTCCGCTACGAGTTGAATTTTTTCGCTGGAATTAGAGAAGTCATTCGCAACACCCTTGAACTCTTCCAGTGTGCGTTGGAATAAATCTCGCGCATTGTTGATTGCTTTGACCGAGCTTTCAGAGTCGGTCGATGTATTGCTGGCCAGTTTCGCTACTTCATTTGCCGTCGCCGACATCTGATGAATAGCCGTCATAATGTTATGAATTTGTTCAACTTGCACCTCAGTGGCAGAGCGAGTGTTTTTCGATGTTCCGGTTAAACTCGCACTTTGTTCTTTCAGTTTTTCCGAATCATTTTTGATCGCGAGAATCATGTCGCGCAGTTTGTCAGTAAATCGGTTAAATCCATCCGCCATATCAATTAACTCCTTGTCCTTGGATGGAATAAGTTTGCGGGTCAGATCACCATCTGAACTGGCGAGGTCACGCATCATCGCGCTCATTCGTACTATCGGTTGCGTTGAGGTTTTTATCCAGAATGAAACAATAACAACAAATACAATCAGCAGAACAACCGCGAGGCTAATCATATCGGTAGCGGTGCTGAGGCTGCTGGCTTGTAGTGACGCAGAGAGTTCCTCGACAACGCCGTAGGCGATTGAACGCGGCGCTACTATGACCATTTTCCACTGGCGGTCGATCGTATCAACGGTGATGGGAGCGATTGTAATAATCTTGTCTTCAAACACGAATTGATGCCCGCTATGTTGCGCGATTGCGGTAGCGAGGGCTTTGTCGCCGGAGTCGAGTGGTTTACCCAACAATTCCGGGTGTTGATTGCTTGCTAGCACGAGGTTTTTTGAACTCAGCAGGTACATGCTGGTTTTCCCCGAGTAGAGCGACTGTGCTTGAACAAGCAGGCGTTCCTGAAGCACGGGTAAATTAATATCGATACCACCCACACCGCGAAATTGTTTGTTCACCACTACCGGTGCAACCAAGGATGTCATCAGCATAAAGTTGCCGGGATTAATTTCATCCAGATAGGGTTCTAACAGGCACACTTTCAAACTGTCTTTACTGCACAGATACCACTCGGAATTTCGTTCGCCATTTTCGTCAAGGCTCGCATCGGTCTGCGATGCGTAATCGACGCGGCTGAATTTGATTTGATTATCTTCCTTTACCCAATAAATGCCGACCGTGCCGATTTCGGAACTGTAAAGTTCGTCGTTCATAAATTCGCTGTCGCGGCCGTCGTAACCGTTGGGTTCAAACTGCGCATAGATTGCCGAAATTAACGGTGATGCAAGGAACAGATCGTATGAGAATTGTTTTATCTGCGCGCGGGAGTAGGTTGGTGCGTCAGCGCCAATAGCAGTACTGTTGAGCATGGCGGCAAGTTGTTTTGATACATCAGCACTGCGGTTGAGTAATAGACTCGTTTCCAGTGCACTGGCTTGGGCTATATCTCGCAGTCTGCCATCAATGGTTTCCCTCATCGAGCTCGCGCTGTGTGCGATGGAGGACTCAGCATTTTTAGACATGGAGCGCCAAGCGACGAAGCTCAAGCTGCCCATACTGAATGCAAGGATAAGTGCAATGCTTAAGCTGAGCTTGAAGCGAAGTGAGAAGGTATTCATAACCCTGTGATTCCCTAATGGTGTTACTGCATTAAGCCTAGTCGTTTGGCGCATCTTTGCACGGATTCAAAACAATAATTGAGCGAGCCTATTGTTTCCTCAAGTATCGTCACATGCATGCATTGTGCTGGTGCATGTTTGCCACTAGGTGCGACTAGTAGACTCTCGCTTAGCGCGATCTTGGGTGGCTACAGCATTTGAATCGATAACTCCGTTGTTATCTATTGGTGCATTTTCAGCGAATCGTTTTTGCCGTCGCGCAGCGGCAGCAAACATCATGGTGTAGAATTGCCGGCACAATTTAATCATCCCGCTTTACGACCTAACCATCGAGAAGTCCACTATGCCAACCGTGATTCGCCAACAAGACCTGATCGACAGCGTCGCCGATGCGCTGCAATTTATCTCTTACTATCACCCCGTTGATTTCATCCAAGCCGTGCACCGTGCTTACGAGCGCGAGCAGAGCAAAGCGGCTAAAGATGCGATGGCGCAAATCCTGATTAACTCGCGCATGTGTGCCATGGGTCATCGCCCGATTTGCCAAGACACCGGCATAGTCACCGTGTTTGTTACCGTGGGGATGGATGTGCAGTGGGATGCACAAATGAGCCTCACCGATATGGTCAACGAGGGTGTGCGCCGCGCTTACATGAATCCCGATAATGTATTGCGTGCATCTATTCTTGCTGATCCGGACGGTGCGCGCAAAAACACGGGCGACAATACTCCCGCCGTTATTCACTACAACATAGTCCCCGGCAACACCGTCGATGTACATGTAGCGGCCAAAGGCGGCGGATCTGAAGCGAAAACAAAATTTGCGATGTTGAACCCCTCGGATTCCGTGGTGGATTGGGTGCTTAAAGTGGTTCCTGAAATGGGTGCCGGTTGGTGTCCACCAGGTATGCTCGGGATTGGTATTGGCGGTACGGCGGAAAAAGCGATGTTGCTTGCGAAAGAAGCCTTGCTTGATCCGGTTGATATTCAGGAGTTGCAAGCGCGCGGTGCCAAAGATCGCTATGAAGAATTGCGCATCGAGTTGTACGACAAGGTAAATCGTCTGGGTATTGGTGCCCAAGGGCTGGGCGGGTTGACCACAGTGCTGGATGTCAAAGTCAAAGATTATCCAACCCACGCAGCCAACAAAGCCATTGCGATTATTCCTAACTGCGCCGCAACCCGCCACGCGCATTTTGTATTGGATGGTTCAGGCCCCGCGCTGCAAACGCCACCGTCATTGGAGGACTATCCGGAAATCAGTTGGGATGTAGGCGCCAGTGTGCGCCGCGTGAATCTCGACACGGTAAAACCGGAAGATGTATTGGAATGGAAAACGGGTGAGACGATTTTGCTTTCTGGCAAGATGCTTACGGGGCGCGACGCTGCACACAAGAAAATGACCGATATGCTGGCCAAAGGCGAAGAACTTCCGGTTAGCATGAAGGGTCGCTTCATTTATTACGTAGGACCGGTTGATCCAATCCGCGACGAAGTGGTCGGCCCAGCCGGCCCAACAACCGCGACACGTATGGATAAATTCACTCGCACTATGCTGGAGCAAACCGGTTTACTCGGCATGATCGGAAAATCCGAACGCGGCCCTGCAGCAATTGAAGCCATCCGCGATAACAAATCGGTTTACCTGATGGCCGTGGGTGGCGCCGCGTATTTGGTCGCACAAGCCATTAAATCCGCCAAGGTGCTCGGCTTCCCGGAGTTGGGAATGGAAGCGATTTATGAATTTGACGTCAAAGATATGCCGGTAACGGTCGCGGTGGATTCACGCGGCGAATCTGTGCACAACACTGGCCCGAAAATGTGGAAAGCTAAAATTGAAGAGGGTGTGTTGGAAATTCAATAACCTGTCACTGCTTAAGCTCCACATCAAAAAAACCGGCAATGAATAACTGCCGGTTTTTTATCGCCTATGGTTTTTATACAAACGCTAGATATAGCAAAAAATTGGATTTTCCTGTCATGCATTTCCACGCCTACGCCAATTGCCAGTAAATCTTTGTTCAATAATGCGCATTGCCATAAAGCTGCTACCTTTAAGAAATTAAACAAATTCCTACAGAAAGTGATTTGCAAGTATGGGTTTTGCCAAGGTTCTCTATGCGTTCTCCACAATGCTGGCTGTCTATTTGCTCGGTCTGTATGTCCATGCATCTGCCGCTGCTGTAGCTGCGGCCATTTTCGTATTTGCTGCCTATTTCTATCCGAATCCTAAGGAAAAAGGCGGCGCGTCCATTGCCGTAGATGTGAATGAACCAGCCAATCCCGGCACGGAAGATCCTGGCAAGATCTTCACTCAGGTGCTTGAAGAAAGCGCGTCCAGCTTGCGTGCCCAAATAGGAATTCAAAAAGACGCTGTTGAAACTCTCACTGCTGCGTTCCAGGAAATTAAACAATTACTCTTGGAGCAGCAGTCCTATGTGCATCAATTAGCCTACAGTGGCGTGAAGGAGACGGTCGATGTAGAGGCTATCAGTCTCGTCGATGGCATGAATGATTTTTCCAAAAAAATCTATGAATTGCTCAATAAATTCGTGGATACCACCGTGGAAATGAGCGCTTCATTTATGGAGCTGGTAGAAAAGGTAGAGCACATTTCATTGCAAATGCCGCGCGCGTTAAAAGCGTTGAAAGACATTGATCAAATCGCATCACAAACGAACTTGCTTGCTCTTAATGCGGCGATCGAGGCAGCGCGTGCTGGCGAAGCCGGAAGGGGTTTTGCGGTGGTGGCCGATGAAGTGAGAGCTCTGTCGAATCGCTCCGCAGGATTTAGTATGGACATTCAAACCCAACTTAAAGGCATTGCAGAATCCATTGGCGATTTGCGTGCGACAGTGAGTGGTGTCGCCTCCCAAGATATGACCTACGTGCTGCAAGTTAAGTTAGAAATGCAAAAAATGAGTACAGAGTTAATCAAGCGTGCGGAGAAAGACGAGTGTGTAGTAGTTGCAATGCGCCCCTTGGTAACGCGGCTACAACTCGGGCTCGACAACGCCGTGAGAGCCTTACAGTTTTAGGATTTATCCTCGCAAAATGTCAAATATGTAATCGGTAATCTTGAAGAAATTTGCGGAATGATTGCGGCAATCTCTTCTGGTGGAAATGCGCAGAAGACTATCGATGAGTATAGAGAGCGAACGAGATTACATAATCCTGTGTCATCTTTGTCTGTGAGTGCAGGCGCCGTTGAATTATTTTAGATGAGGTTAAAATGAGCGGAACAGTAATCAAATTGCCAACGAGATTTAGCTACTCTTCGAGTGGAGAGTTTAATGAGGCGATCGATAAAGCGATTGAGGCTCCTGGTGAAATTCGTATTGATTGTAGTGCGCTTGAGTATATCGATAGTGCGGGAATTGGATTGTTGGTGATGAGCCAAAAAAAAGCGCAGTCAAGAGGTGGAAAACTAGTTGCGGAGCATCTTAAGGCGGGGCCACGTGAAATTCTGCTCTTGGCCAATCTCCAAAAGCTAATTGAAATACGCTGATTATCGAGGTCGAGTGAATGAGTAATTCCACAATTTCGTTGCCTGAAAGATTTGACTTTAGCTATCACGCTAATTTTCAAGAGGCGTTTCAGCATAATCTGAATGCAAAGGATGTGGATTCAATAGTATTAGATTTTAGTCGTGTCGAATACATCGATAGTGCAGCACTCGGGATGATGATGATGTGGCAAAAGCGTTCAGCGTCTGTATCTAAAAAGGTGTTTATCAAAGGTGCCAGAGGTGCTTCAGCTCACGTTCTCGCTATGGCTAACATGCAAAGACTGTTTGAATATATCTAATGTCTATGAGTGAACTATGCAAAATAATGGTGGTGGATGACGATGAACTGTTAAACATGTTCTTTAGTCAGCACCTGGCTGATGAGGGCTTTGATGTCATATCCGTATTTGGCGTGCAAGAAGCACTTGCAAATCTAGATAGTTCAATCGATTTTATTTTGCTTGACTATAACTTGGGTGACGGCACTGGAGCTGATTTTATTGAAGGTGCAAAGTTACTAGGGTTGGTTCCTCCAATCATAATGGCAAGCGCAAATGAAAATCCTGATTTCTTAAAAGAATGTTTTGATCGCGGAATTACAGACTACATTGTAAAACCGGTTAACTTCCCCTTGTTAATGTTAAAAATAAAATCAGTCCTCGGCCAGGTTAGATTGCAGCGATTGATTGAGCATAAAAATGCAGAATTATATGAGTACAAGGCAAAATCAGAGCAAGAAGAATCAATCGCAAAGTTTATTTACGATCGTTTAGTGAATGGAGTCTCTGAGGAAAGGGAGGGAATAGATTTTTACTTGCAGTCTTCATCATCATTTAGCGGTGATATCGGTTTTTCACTGACATCTCCCTCTGGTGATCTATACATCCTCTTTGCCGATGCAACAGGTCACGGGCTGTCGGCCGCTATCACCTTAATGCCGGTTGTCTCTATCTTCAAAAGTATGGTTTCCAAAGGCTTTGGCTTGCCAGCAATTTTGATGGAAATAAACAGAAAACTCGTGAGCGATACACCTGACGATAGATTTGTTGCTGCGATACTGATGCAGGTGGACGCGATACAGTCTGAAATCAGTATTTGGAACGGCGCTATGCCCCCGGTACTCTGGGTGGATGAAGGTGCCATTCGGGGGGAGTTTAAATCTACGCACATGGCGCTAGGCATTTTGCCCGATGAAATGTTTGATCCCTCCGTTGAGAAAATGCTAATTCCTTCGTCGGGCACTATTTTTTGTTGTTCTGATGGAGTGTTAGAACAGGAAAATCCGCAAGGAGAGGAGTTTGGAAGAGAGAGGCTGATTCGTTATTTGCGCAGCCACGCAAAAGATCGCACACAACCTTTGCATGCCGTCCTGCATGAGCATGCGAAAACGCACACTTATTCAGATGATGTCTCCTATCTGTTTATTGATCCACTACGCTTGCCATCACACTCCCTGTGTAATCTCGATGATAAAGATAGTTTTATAAAACTCCGCTCAACCGAAAACTTTCGTTGGGAATTACGAGTGCATGGACAACATCTTTCACGAATTGACTTGAATTCCTTTAATAACAGCTTGTTACACACGTTTGGGTTGCAGCAAGATTTTTGTCAGATTGCGTTTGTGGTTCTGTCGGAGATGATTAATAACGCCTTGGATCACGGGGTTTTGGCGTTGGATTCGTCGTTAAAAGACGATCCTGATGGCTTTGCACGCTATTTTTTATTACGGCAGGAAAAATTGTCTACTCTTGGCAGTAATGATTATCTGGATATAGTGTTTGAATGGAGTTTAGGCAGCGAGTATCCGTGTTTACGCATTACAGTTTCGGATTCAGGAAAAGGCTATGACGAAAACTCTTTGACAGGAAGATCTATCTCGGCATTTTCGGGGAGAGGTCTCACGTTGATTAGAAAGCTTTGCAAGTCCGTCACTATAGTTCCGCCAGGCAATAAAATTGACGTTGAATTGGAATGGCGATAGAAAATCTGTTGGAGGATTTATGGGAAAAAAAGTGTTGATCGTTGATGACTCGGCATCCATTCGCCAGATGGTTGAAATGACCTTGAAAGAGTCAGGGTATGACCTAACCGTCGCCAAAGATGGTTTGGAGGCGCTTAACCTGTGCAAAACCAGAAGTTTTGATTTTGTTCTTACTGATCAAAATATGCCGAATATGGATGGCCTTACCTTCATTAAATCAGCGCGCACATTAGCTGCACACGCGCGCACGCCTATTGTCATGCTAACGACAGAAGCCAGTGATGAGATGAAAGCCCAAGGGCGAGCAGCGG
>CAIOHY010000155.1 GCA_903858205.1 uncultured Cellvibrio sp. | reverse complement strand
TTCAGTGATCTGGGATAGATTCGAGAGCGACATGAACTTATTTTTTAATAAATTCTTGCAAATTTAGCAATAAAATTTGCCATTCGGTTACCTTAGTGACTTAGATTCGTCATGTTATTCGTAAATTTAACGTGTGAAACATCTTTTCCCTCTATTATCGCTCTTTTTGTGGTCTTTTGGCGCCCTCGCACAACAAGACAACAAATCACTAATTCAACTTTCCGGCGTAGTCGTGACCGAAGAGGCGTTTGAACTCCCCTACACTACTGTATATAACAAAACCCTTAACAAAGGCGTCATTTCTGATGGTTATGGCTTCTTTTCTATCGTCTGCCAACCAGGCGACACCCTTTATTTCTCAAGAAAAGGATACAGCAGCAGCCCATTTTGGGTTCCCGATACCTTAACCGACAACCGCTACAGCATCATCCATATGCTCACCCGCGACACCCTCACCATGCCCGACGTCCGGGTTTATCCTTGGCCCAACAAAGAAGCATTTGCCCTGCATTTTATCAACATGAACCCCTACGAAGACGACATCAGAAGAGCGCAACGCGAACTCAGCGGCGAATCACTCGCTTTTGTAGCCGCGCGCCTAGACGCGGACGCTTCCCTCGCCTACGGCGCACTGACCAAACAACAAAACACCAAAATCTACACCAACGGCCAGCTACCGCAGAACAACTTGCTGAATCCGTATGCCTGGTCTCAACTTATCCAAGATTGGAAGGCAGGCAATTTGGGCAGGCAGTAACTACAAACTAAAATGCTTCTGCGCTTCCACAGCGATGTATTCACCAATTGCCAAAGACGCCGTTGCGGCTGGCGAAGGCGCATTGAGCACGTGAATAGAATTGCCGTGGTACTCGATGCGGAAGTCGTCGCGGGTATCGCCATCTTCGGCTAAAAGCAGCGCTCTTACACCAGAACGCCCCGGATGGATGTCTTCCATGGTGAGCGAAGGAATCATGCGTTGGAGCGTCTTGAGAAATAACTTCTTGGAGAAAGCGCGGCGGTACTCATTGATGCCAAACGACATATTATTGAAGAAGAGTTTCCAAGTGCCTTTGTAGGTGAGTGCGTCGTAGGTATCGCGCAGCGAGAAGTCGGTTTTGCCGTAGCCTTCGCGCTTGAAAGTAAAAACAGCATTGGGGCCGCATTCGATTTCGCCGTCGGTCATGCGGGTGAAGTGCACGCCAAGGAAGGGGAAGTCTGGGTTCGGGACCGGATAAATGAGGTTTTTGACTTTATACCTTGCCTCTGGGGTGAGTTCGTAGTAGTCTCCGCGAAAACCAACGACTTGTTCTTTAAGATCTACGCCGTCTTTGCGTGCCAAGCGGTCTGCTTGCAAACCTGCACAAAAAACGAGATAGCGCGCTTCAAAAGCACCTTTGCTCGTGAAAATAGTACTGGTGGCGTCTCCTTTTTCAATGCCTTGTACCTCACAGTTGAGGTGCATGGCACTTTGCGGATTGGCGGCTAAAGCGAGCTCGGTCATTTTTTGTGTTGCGCCGCGAAAATCGATGATGCCGGTAACGGGCACCCAAATACCGCCAATGCTTTTGACATGTGGCTCGATTTCATTGACTTGAGCTGCCGTAATTTTTTCGATACCTTCAATGCCGTTTTCTAGACCCGTATTGAAAATTTTGTCCATGTTGGGCAATTCGCTTTGGTCGGTGGCCACAACTACTTTTCCGCAGACGTCGTGGGCGATGTTGTAATCTTTGGCAAATTGCACGAGTTCTTTGCGGCCTTGAATACAGTTG
>CAIOHY010000154.1 GCA_903858205.1 uncultured Cellvibrio sp. | reverse complement strand
TTGGAGTTGATTATCTAGAGTGCGGCTGGCCCGGAGCCAATCCTCTCGATGATGCTTTTTTTGCGGCACTGCCCCGATTGCAAAATACCCGTGCTGTTGCCTTTGGAATGACTGCGCGCGCAGGCATTCCCCCTGCGGAAGATGCCCAGCTGCGGGCTATCCTTACTGCACCCGTTAGTGCTGTTTGCTTGGTTGGAAAAACTTGGGATTTCCATGTGGACGTTGCCCTCAATATTCCCCTAGAACAAAATATTAGCCTTATTGCCGAGAGCGTTGCCTTTGCAGTCTCTACTGGCAAAGAAGTTCTATTTGATGCTGAGCATTTCTTTGACGGCTATAAAACTAACCCAGCCTATGCGCTGGCTTGCGCCCGCGCCGCTTGGAAGGCCGGGGCACGATGGGTAGTGTTATGCGATACTAACGGGGGTCTTTTGCCCGATGAAGTGCGTGCCATCGTGCAAACTATCACTGTTCATATACCCGGTGAGCATCTAGGCATTCATTGCCACAATGATGCTGAAGTTGCCGTGGCCAACAGCCTTGCTGCTGTTGCCGCAGGGGTTCGCCAAGTACAAGGAACCTTCGGCGGACTGGGAGAGCGTTGCGGTAACGCCAATCTGGCCAGTATCATCCCTGCTCTTATTCTCAAGCAAGGCTGGCGAACTGGGATCGATGCGAAGCAGCTTACTCATTTAACCCCCTTAGTGCGACGCCTAGAAACCCGTCTTAACCGCCCACACAACCGTCATGCCGCCTATGTTGGTGAATCGGCTTTTGCCCATAAGGGTGGTTTACACATTTCCGCCGTTGTACGTAACCCGCGCAGTTACGAACACCTTGAACCATCCGCTGTTGGCAACCAACGAAAAATACTCGTCTCTGATCAAGCGGGCAAAGCTGCTCTTATCGATCGTCTAGAAGCCTTAAAGATTCCCTTACCTCAAGATAAGCATAACTTAACTGTCTTATTAAATCGAATAAAAGAATTAGAATTTAATGGATTTTCTTTTGAGAATGCTGATGCAAGCTTCGTTCTGCTCGCCCAAGATATTCTACACGGTTTAAATAATTTTTTTGAACTTCAGAGCTTTCGGGTTATTGATGAAAAAACGGTGCTGGCCGATGGAAGCGTTGAAACTTTCTCTACTGCTACTGTCCGGGTAAAAATTAATGGTGGTATGTATGCGGTAGAGGCGGGCGGCAACGGTCCTGTCAATGCCTTGGATGAGGCACTACGTAGCGTACTCCTTGAAGCCTACCCCATACTAGCCTCTGTCCGACTTGTGGACTATAAAGTCCGCATTCTGACCCCTCATGATGGGACACAGGCTATTACCCGTGTTTTGATTGAAAGCCAAGATGCTTCGGGTCGCACTTGGAACACCGTCGGCGTATCCAGTAATGTTATTGATGCTAGCTATAAAGCCGTAGAAGATGCCCTAAGATACAAAATACTTTTAGGCGATAACAAGTGAATGCATTAGAAAAATATAGGTTATTTTTCTTTGATACTTCGGGCAGCTATCACCGAAACGGGCACCAAGCTAATATTCTTCATTGCAAGAGTTGCCTCCCAGCGCTCAAGCACTAACATACTATTAGGATACGATCCGATGATGCCAACGGCACTACCAACTTTTAAAGCCTGTTGCTCTAGTTGTTGCAAAGCGGCCTCGATATCCTTAGTAGCTAGGCTCTGATCTAAAACAATGTCCACCCCGACAAAAGGAAGCCCGCCACGGACGGCTAAATCTCTAGTAGTGGCAATGCCTTGAGGTGTCGTTCCATCGACAAAAAGCAGCCCTCTACGATTAATTTCATTTAGAATAGGAGCCATTCGCCAACCAGTCTGGGTAAACGCATCTCCCATGATAGGAAGCACACCAACATAGCTTGCCCCACGTCCTAAGCTCCATTTCATAATCTCAATATTTTGTTCTGTGGTGTTATCGGTCAGAAGAGAGCGTGATCCAGGATCGCGTTGGGGAAAATCACTCGGCTGCATAGGAATACCCATCAATGTTTCAAAGCCTTGAGCCCTAGCAATACCGGTAAATCTATCAATATCACGACCATATGGATTAAACGCCAGCGTAACGGTTCGAGGTAAATGGTTCATAGCCTCCATAAAAACTTTTTCAGACAAACCGAGGTCTTGAACAATAACTGTAACTAGATTCGGGGCAATATTGTCGCCAACGGAACGACTATACGCCCGCCATGCAGTTAACCCTTTATCAGAAACCTTTGGAAGTGGTCCTTGGGGACTATTTTCCATCAGTTCTGGTTTTGGACGTGCGACTTCATTAAGATTTAAAGCTGGCTTGGTTGGAGCTGCTGGCAACGCACCAGCGTCGTGACTTTTAGGTAATTCTTCCGATATTTTATTAATACTTCCTAGGAGACGGGCTGTGGTTTTATCAAAATCTTCGGTTGATAAAGCGACACTTAAATCAATAGGCGTAACGTAGGTCGGCACCTGCAAAGTGCGCCGACTGACAGTATCGTTAGCATTCAGAGCTATCCAGCCAACAACAACGGCTAACCCTAAAAAAATACCAGCTCCAAACAGAAAGTATACTGCTGAAACTACTGTTGCAATAAATTGCCGAAACATTACCGATCCTTGTTCGAATTGGAGTGTTGGCTACGCTCCGCATACAAACTGATCCCTCGTACCAAATCTAGGGCGCGAGAAAGTTGATAATCCTCATCGCCCTTATCATCCAGAGCCGCCACAGGCTTTACTTCCCCTTTGGGTTCACCGGACTTTTGTGGCGAAGTCTTTGAATCTTTTGTGTCTTTGGTTTTTGTGTCAGTTTTCTTTTCCTGGGGATTAACTAAAGCACCACGCAGATCGGCTTCGTGCAAACGCTTCCCTTCCGCTAATTTTTCAATTTTTGCAGCCGGTACATCAATGTCTGGTTCGATCCCCTTTGCTTGGATAGAGCGACCCGAAGGGGTATAATACCGGGCTGTAGTGAGTCTCATTGCACCATGACCGGGCAACGGAATTACCGTTTGCACGGAACCTTTGCCAAAACTCTTGGTGCCCACCAACAAAGCACGCCGATGATCCTGTAATGCGCCAGCAACAATTTCCGACGCCGATGCCGAACCATCATTGATAAGCACCACCAGCGGTAAACCCTTCGATGCGTCGCCGGGACGCGCATTATACCGCTGAATATCTTCCGGGCGACGGCCACGGGTGGAGACAATTTCACCCTTATCTAAAAAAGTATCAGAGACAGATACCGCTTGATCCAAAAGACCGCCGGGATTATTTCGCATATCAATAACATAGCCGCGGATATTTTTAATATCCCGAGGCAATTCTGTCAGTGCTTTATCCAATCCTTCTTGGGTCTGCTCATTAAAAGCTGTTATACGAATATAACCAATGTCATCGTAGGCCTTCCAACGTACAGAACGAATTTTAATAACGTCACGAGTTAAGGTTAAATCAAGTGGCTCCGCACCTTCACGACGAATACTGATAGTAATAGAAGTACCTACAGCTCCACGCATTTTTTGCACAGCTTCATTAAGACTGAGCCCCATCACAGGAGCTCCATCAATTTGAACAATATAGTCCCCCGCCTTGACGCCAGCTTTAGCAGCAGGGGTATCATCAATAGGTGAAATCACTTTTACTAAACCGTTTTCTTGAGTTACTTCAAT
>CAIOHY010000153.1 GCA_903858205.1 uncultured Cellvibrio sp. | reverse complement strand
TCATCGATGATGTTATCTAAAGTATTTGCAGGTGCCCATCCGATGCTGGTTTTAATCTTGGTGATATCCGGGACGCGGCGTTGCATATCTTCAAAACCGGCTGGGTAAGCCTGATCGTAAGGCGTGTAAGTTATCTTTGATGTTGATTTGGTGCGCTCGATAATTTTTTCGGCTAATTGCTTAATTGATGTTTCACCTGTGCCACCGATGTTGTAAACCTCACCGATCGCTGAATCTGTGGTGGCAAGGGTCAAGATTGCTTTGACGGCATCTTGCACGTGACAGAAGACGCGTGATTGTGTGCCATCGCCGTAAATTGAAATCGGCTCGTTCTTTAACGCTGATTGCACAAAGCGTGGAAGGACCATTCCGTAACGACCGGTTTGGCGTGGGCCGACGGTATTGAATAGTCGCACGGTGGTGACTTTGAGTTGCTTGGTTAGAAAGAGTGCGTGAGCAATTGCTTCCTCAAGTGCTTTTGCATCAGAGTAAGTCCAGCGGATCTTTTGTGGTGCACCGACTACGCGGTCATCGGTTTCATTTAGCGGTTGCTTTGGATTTTTGCCGTAGACCTCAGAAGTGCTGGCGATGACAATTCTTTTATTTAATTTGGTTGCAGCGTTTAGAACTACTTCAGAGCCGGTGAAGTTAATTGAAACCGATTCGATTGGATTTTCTAAAATTGTGTTAACGCCAAGGGCTGCGGCCATGTGAAGGACCAAGTGGGCAGGTGCCATCAATTTTTCAACGAGGGCCGCATCGCGAATGTCGCCTTGGTGGATTTCAATTTGGTCTTTGATGTGGGCGATATTGGCGGCAGATCCGGTGGACATATTGTCGAGGATCGCGACTTGGTGGCCTTGGGCGATCAGTGCATCACAGAGGTGAGAGCCGATAAAACCGGCTCCACCGGTGATGAAAACGCGCATGGGGGCGAGTCTATCGGGGCAGGTATCGATCTTTGAGGGTTGGCTCTCGGGTTAGGCTCAGATAACTCACAGGCGCATAGGGCATGGTTTGGATATGAAAACGCCGACTTTCCGCAAGTACTCATCTGCCGGCACTGATTGGGCGGCGTGGTTATTGGGTATTGGTTTGGGGCTGACGTTGGCGCTGCAGTTAACGACAATGCGTCAGAGCGATATCAATTCTGTTTATGCCGCGGTTGCTTCGATCTCGCGCTTTGCTGCACTTGTTGGCACATACTTTTCGATCGTTGGTATTTTTTTGGTAGCGCGAATTCCTTGGGTCGAACGCGGTGTGGGGCACGATCGTTTGGTGACATGGCATCGCAAGTTGGGGCCGTGGAGCTTGTATCTAATTGGTTTTCACGTATTACTAATTATTTTAAGTTTTGCTGGGCAAGACAATGTTTCGTTGGCCGTTGAACTCTGGCGGATGCTCAATACCTTCGAATGGATGTGGGCTGCGCTCGCTGGATTTCTTTTGATGGTCACTGCCGGGGTAACTTCTTACAAGAAGGCGCGCGCCAAGTTGAGTTATGAAACTTGGTGGATGATCCACGTTTACACCTACAACGCAATTGCCGCATCATTTATGCATCAAGTTGATAACGGTCAGATGTTTATCGGTCATCCGCTAAATCGCGCGTTTTGGACTTTTCTTTATGTGGCGATGGCCTTTGCAATTATTTGGTGGCGAATTGGTATTCCGCTGGGGCGCTCGCTGCGCCATAACTTGCGCGTTGAAAAAGTTGTTGTGGAAGGTCCAGGTGTGGTCTCTGTTGTGATGAAGTGGCGCAAGCTCACCGATTTATCTGCAGAAGGTGGACAGTTCTTTGGATGGCGCTTTGCCGCAAAGGGACATTTCTTAATGTCACATCCTTATTCACTATCTGCAGCTCC
>CAIOHY010000152.1 GCA_903858205.1 uncultured Cellvibrio sp. | reverse complement strand
TTCGTTTTTTGCAGAACGCTTTTTGGGCTCTACTATTTCTACTGGATTTATGACTGTCACATCAATCCCCTCCAAGGTGTTGGGTAGTGTCAGTGAGAGCCGCGCATCCATCATGAGGGCATGATCCATTTGACTTTTGCGCATCTTAAAAAATGAATCGAGTAGCAGCTGGCAACTGCGGCGCTCACGCAAGACAATCTCATCGTACATCTCGACCTCGTGTGAGTGGCGCCCTTTTAAGAAAAACCAAATAGCCATCCACGTCCGAATTTTTGCGCGCAACTCGTCAAAGTGCGTGACATACCAAAGGTGGCTGCCATACTCCACAATCATGGCTTCTAACTCCTTGGGACGATTTTGCCAATGGATCTCAATGCCCTGGTTATTGGACATAAAGATACGCGGTGAGATCGTATTTGCGAACCACTGATGCATTCCCTGAAAGAACTCCAGATAGCTACGCCAGACCATGTTGTAGTTGGCCACACCTTTCACGTTTTGCTGCAAATGCTCGAACTGCTGATGCTGCTGGCGTGATTGCTTAAGAATGGCTCGGCCAAAACGGTGATTAGGGGTCACCAAAAATGGCGGTGCATAAGGGACTAATGCTTCATCAATGCCCATAAGCCCCGCCAAAATCCGTGGGGTCAGCTGCTTAAAGATCTCTTCGCGGTGCAAGGCCGCGCGCAACTCCTGGCGCATACCACGCCACATGCTGTCGGCAATTTGTTGGACCAACTGTACTTGCACGGCATCCTCCGGTTTTAAGCTTTGCCACACGAGTTTGAGGTGCTGTTTGTATCGAGCCTCATCCTCAAAGGGCAATAATGGGGTCTTGGAAAATAAACCAGTCCTTAAGGCGTTCATGCTCGCGATCCGTTTACCGGCTGCGCTTTTGGGGCCGGTTTGGCCCTGATAATGAATAGTCATAATAAAAATATCTCCTGCCAATCTGGCATAAATAAATGGTTAAACCCAGCGCCATGAAAAATCCATGGCACGAGGCACTCGGTTGTAAAACGCGTACGGGGTTTGTGCCGCACGAACTATCACGTAAACGCATCGTTTTGAAGGAACGAAGAAACCCAGCGTCTTTTCACAATGGCTCTAGAAACCATTGCCGCTTACCTAGACGTTGGATAAGCGCCCCACTGTGTTTGTGCAGTGGTTACTGCATTGCTGACAACGTATGCGCAGGTGTCAGCGGCCTGTTTTTGTATGCCTTGGGATGACGGTCCCGCGACATTTTGTTGTTCATGGGCATTTGTGCCCATGATTGCACAACAGTTTTGGCTATTGCGACTTGTGAAACCCCACTAGTGGTGACCAATGGTTACTCAACGCATTTGCTTTTTTCTTGCGGGTACAAACGAAACCCTTTGTTGCTTATTTCGTAATCATTACGGGAATAAGCACCCGTTATCTGTACACAGGGTTTTGGCCCCATGTTGGCGTAGTAGTTTTTGTCTACTACTAGATGTCGTGTTAATTAAAAAACGACACCGTAAAAATAGTATAGGGGTAAATAAAAAAATTGGTAAGTCATTTTGTGTAATTTTTAAAAATAATTTCTATCGCTAAAACAACTCATCAGCGATGCGCTGTTTATTGGTGTTACAAACTATTTTTTGGTAGGACGTTGTAGGAGATGTCCTGGAACACATCACGACATGCCTGTTAGTTTGACGTGATGCATGCATCAAACTGAGGAAGTGCTACAAACCTTACTTCTTGGTTTTCCAGCGAACGCCGGCGCCCTCTTCTGGGCTGCCGATGAATTCGATGCCGGCTTCTTCTAAGGCTTTCTGAACGGCCTCAAAAGTCTTGATATTGCCCGATGGCACCCCTTCTGCTGACTCAAGGCGCATTAATGCGGATATACCAACACTGGAGTTATCCGAAAGTTGCTCCCTAGACCAATCCAGCATCGCCCTTGCAGCGCGTATTTGAGCACTTGTAATCAAACTTTTTATATCCTATAATGAACTAAATTAGTTCTTTTTCGAATTAATAATTAACTAAATTAAACAAAAGGAGTTCAAAAATGCTTATTAATCATGATTTTACACAGGATCGCAGTAAATATATAGGTGGAAGTGATATCGGCGCCATTCTAGGCCTCTCCCCCTTTAAAAGCCCCTTGGCCGTGTGGATGGAAAAGACCGGCAAAGAAGTAAAGCCCGTGGATAGCCTACCTCTGCGCTTTGGTTCGTTTGTGGAGGAGTTTGTTGCCAATGAATACGCCAAAGCTACGGGCTTTGCCCTTAGCGCAGATGACACCGCCCGAATTCATCCACAGTACAGCTTTATGTCTGGAAATATTGATCGCTATGTTCATGAAGAAGGTCTTCATATGCCTGCCACCAAAATCTTGGAATGCAAAACAGCAAACCCATTTAGTCGTGCTCAGTGGGGTGAAGTAGGAAGCGATCAAATTCCATTACATTATTTAACTCAAGTCACTTGGTACTTGGCCCTTACAGGGATTGAGAGAGCAGATATCGCGGTTCTTTTTGGAAATACCGACTTTCGCGTTTACACGATCCTTCGCGACCCAGAGTTAGAAAACCTCGTACTAGAAAAAGCCCACCACTTTTGGTATGAGCATGTCTTAAAAGATGTCCCGCCACCCGTCCAAACACTAGAAGATTGCCAATTACTCTTTCAACGCAGTGATCCTAGCAAGACTCTCGAAGCAAATGCCGAGACACTCGCACTACTAGAGCGATTGCAAACACTTCATTACCAAGGTAATGCCTGTGAAGAAGAGATTACGACTGTTAAAACCCAAATCATGGCGCAGATGCAAGACGCGGAAGTATTGGCTCATCAAGGTCAGGTACTGGCTACCTGGAAGACTCCAAAAGCGAGTTATCGGCTCGATGCTAAACGCTTAGAAGCGGAAGAGCGTGCCATTTATGAGAAATACAAAATAGCCAGTCAAGTAAGTCGGCGCTTTGTACTAAAAGACACTTCGCAAGCTCGGACTGCAACCCTCTAAGGAAGAATGATGACAAAGACCATAAGTAATCCAAAGCCCACTACCCAAGGCAAAAAGGGGGTCGTTAAGCAAGTCAGCCCTATGGTCAAGGCACTCAAGCGTGCAGCACAGGCGATTGGCATGACCCCTGCCTCACTCACTACCTGGTTTAGCCAATACCCCCAGTTAAGTGAAGTAAGCCAAGAAAGCTGTTTGCGCTTGATCGCAGAGTACCGCCTAAACCCCCGTGCCGATGAAATCGATCTCGTTCAATTTGAGGAGGGTCGCTGGCAGGTCTTTATTACGATTAATGGCTGGGCCAAACTGATTAACACTCACCCGGCTTTTTGCGGGATTGAATTTAGTGAGGCAAGTGAGTTAGATCAGGGTGTGCCCATTTGGATGGGATGCGCGATTTACCGTACTGATCGGGTTAAACCGATTGAGGTTAAAGAGTACTTTAGTGAAATGAAGACCGAGCATGCCGCTTGGC
>CAIOHY010000151.1 GCA_903858205.1 uncultured Cellvibrio sp. | reverse complement strand
CCGTGTTGGCGGTGCGATCAATCCCCTGTAAAAATTGGTTAATTAATTTCATTCCGTTGCTGTAAGAAACCCCTTGGATGTTGATCATGCTCTGTAAGCTTTTTTCACTGTCGTCAGTGCTCGCGGTGACTAAGGTGAAATCGTAGAGTTCTTTAAATTTGTGATACGCCTCGGCACACACTAAGGCGCGCAGCGAAACATTATTGTGTTTAATAAAATCTTCTGTGCAAGCAGCCGGCGTTATGGTTTCACTTTTCGCGGTGCTATACACCTGATCGTCAAACATATTGGTAGCGAGTTGCGAAAATTGCATGGCGTTGAGTTTTTTGTTGTGCGCGTATTTGTGATGCATGCTGATATGGCCGGTTTGCATTTCACCTGATACAAAAATCGCCGACTCCATAGAGCAATTAATACTGGCGATGCTGTAGGCTTTTTTTGCCGAGCTGTCAGTATTACCCCAACAGCGAACTTGATCGGATTCGCGCACCGGAACACGGTAGGGACCCAAATCTTTAATGCTGAACGGCTTCTCCAATAACTTATCCACCATCACCGTTTGGTGCTCCAGCAACTGCTCGCCAATGATGGGTTTGAAATCGGTGGGTGGTGTCATATCGGCGGTGACGCGCGCGAGCAATGCTTGTACGTAGCGCACCGGAACCAGAAAACTCACTAGTTCGCCATCGCGTCTATGCGCAACGTTTACGCCCGCGACTTGGCCATCAGCGGTCACATTAGGGCCGCCGCTCATACCTGCGTTCACCGGGCCGGTAAACATAAGCTGATCGGAAAAACCGCGCGCACTTATGCCGTTATAGGTGCCTTCAGAAATGGTAAATCCCAAGTCGAGCGGGTTGCCGAGCGAATACAAATGTTGCCCTTGATTTAATTTCACTAACGCCGGTTGCTTGTTGCCCGATGCAGCGTGTGGCACTTTGAAAAAGCCACTGCCATTGCGCGCAATGCGCACTACGGCCAAATCGTGCAACACATCGACAGCAAGCAGTTCAATTGCGCCGCTTTCACCGCTAGTGTCTTTGTACTCACCAAAATAGGTTTCCGGTTCCAATGCAATTTGCGAGACCACATGGAAATTGGTCACCACCAAATTTGAATTGCCAATTAAAAAGCCCGAGCCAACCGAAGACTGGCTGTTGCCGTTTTTCAGCAATACGCGCAACTGCAGAAGATCCTGCTGGGCAGATGCGTAAAGTTGCTGGGCGGCGGACGATGGAGGTGGCGGGGCAGTTTCAGCCAAAGCGGGCATACTCAAGCTGATGGCCAACGCAATGGCGCGAGTCAGCAGGCGATAGGAAAAACTCATGAAAATCCTTGCAGCAATTAGGGTAATAAAAAGAGTCAGCGTCAACGGCCATTGGCGATAAACAAAATCATCGCGGTAAAGGATAGTGGCTGTGACGGGATAGTAGCGACTATTTCTTTACCGAGGTAGCACGATTTGTCTCGCTCGCTGCAAATGTTGCATTGCAAGCAGAGTGATACGCCCCCGTATCAGCGGCAGTTCAATCGAGCCTGCCTAGTGATCCGGCGTGCGCGCCAAGGCCCAAATATCCACCTGTTTGGCGCCAGCGTTAAGCAATAGTTCACTCAAGGTACGCGCCGTGGCGGTGGTGGTGACCACATCATCGAGCAACGCGATTTTTGCAGCGCGGATTGTTAACGAATATGCCGGGTTTATGCTGAATGACGCGCGTAAATTCTTTAACCGCTGTGCGCGGCTCAACCCCTTTTGCGAATGGTGATAATGCTCTTGTTGGCAGGCCGATAGCAGCGGAATATCCAAGTGTTCGCCCACCCAATAGGCCATGAGTTCACTCTGGTTAAAACCGCGCTGCCAGCGTTTGCGCCAGTGGATGGGTACCGGCACCAAAAAATCCGGGCGCTCGCTGTGCCTGCAGGTCTCGGCTAGCAAGCGTGCGAGTAGTTTGCCGCTGCTCAGTTGGCGCCGGTATTTAAACTGGTGGATTAAATGGTCAAGCGGATGCTCGTAACGAAAGGCGATGCTGGATTGGCGAAACGCCGGTGGTTTTTGCAGGCATTTGCCGCACAGTGGTGCATCGCTGGCTAGCGGGAGCGCGCAGCAGCGGCATAAAAAGGGTTCGCGGCTTAAGCGCGGTAGCGCGGCATCGCATTCGGGGCAGAGTAGCTGATAGTGGGCGCTGGCGAGGCCGCACATCAAACAGGGGGCGGGCAGCAGTTGATCGACTAGTTTGGTGGCTGTTAATCGCAGCATAAAAATCCTTATTCGAAGCATCCTTGATGGCGGCATTGTCGATATTACCAGCGGCTTTGTCAAAATGGAGTTGTAAACCTGATTTGGCGTTTTGGGTTGACAGCTTTTTTTGCTCAGTTAAGATGCGGTCATAGTCCCAATACTCTTGTCCAGAACACAATGGAACGCACCTATGAATGCCAGCCTCGCTCCAACAATTAGACACGATTGGACCCGCGCCGAAATCACCGCCCTGTTTGCACTGCCGTTTAGCGACCTGATGTTCCAGGCGCAAAGCATGCATCGCGCCCATTTCAATCCCAATGAGGTGCAAGTCAGCACGCTCTGCTCGATCAAAACCGGCGCCTGTCCGGAAGACTGCGCCTATTGCCCGCAATCAGCCCGTTATGACACCGGCCTTGAACGGGAAAAATTGATGGCAGTGGAAAAAGTGATTGAGGAAGCCAAAGCGGCCAAAGCATCTGGTGCTACCCGCTTCTGCATGGGCGCTGCCTGGCGTTCACCGAAAAACAAAGATATGCCCTACGTAACCACCATGGTGCAAGGTGTGAAAGCGTTAGGATTGGAAACCTGTATGACCCTGGGGATGCTAGACGAAGCCCAAGCACAGGAATTGGCTGATGCCGGTTTGGATTACTACAACCACAACCTGGATACATCGCCTGAATACTACGGCGAAATTATTACTACCCGCACCTATCAAGACCGTTTGGAAACCCTCGCTAATGTGCGCAAAGCGGGCATGAAAGTCTGCTGCGGCGGTATCGTCGGCATGGGCGAAGAAGAAAATGATCGCGCTGGATTATTGCAGCAGCTTGCCAATATGCCGGAGCATCCTGAATCTGTGCCGATTAATATGTTGGTAAAAGTCGGCGGTACACCGCTGGAAAATGAAGCGGATCTCGACCCCTTTGATTTTCTCCGCACTATAGCCGTCGCCCGAATTTTGATGCCGCAATCGCACGTGCGCTTGTCCGCCGGGCGCGAGCAAATGAATGAACAAACCCAAGCAATGGCATTCCTTGCTGGCGCTAATTCAATTTTCTACGGCGAAAAATTGTTGACTACCCCTAACCCGGAAGCCAACAAAGATATGCAATTGTTTAAAAAGCTCGGCATCAAACCTGAAGCTTATGAAGTGCATGAAGATGAAAGCGAACAGGAAGCATCGATAGTGCATCAGTTGCAAGAAGCGGCAATGGATTCGATGTTTTACAATGCCGCGAAATAAAGCTGCAAAATAAGTTTCACTCTGTGATTATCCCTACGGCGGGTTGCTTCGCTAACCCGCCCTACGTGTGCCTCATTCATGTCCTCTCATCTCGATCAAGTTCTTGCTCCTGCTCTTGCTGAGCGCCGCGCGGCACATTTGTATCGCACGCGCAAATTATTGCAGTCACCACAAACACCACAAGTCACTGTAGATGGCAAAAACTATCTCGCGTTTTGCAGCAATGATTATTTAGGTTTAGCTAACCACCCGGACGTGATTGCCGCGTTGCAGAAATCAGCAGCGACATTTGGCGTTGGCAGCGGTGCATCGCATTTGGTTGCGGGTCACTCAAGTGAGCATCACGCATTGGAAGAAGAGTTGGCCGCATTTACTGGTCGCGATCGTGCGTTATTATTTTCTACCGGTTATATGGCCAATATGGGCGCAATTACGGCGCTGGTTGGTCAAGGCGATGCGGTATTTGAAGATCGCTTAAATCACGCAAGCTTGTTAGATGCGGGCCTATTAAGCGGCGCGCGCTTTCAGCGTTTTTTGCACAATGATTTGGAAAATTTGCAACACCGTTTGGATAAAACCGACGCACAGCGAAAATTAATTGTTGTCGATGGTGTGTTCAGTATGGATGGCGATTGCGCGCCCTTGCCTGAACTCGCCGCACTTGCACAACAACATAGTGCCTGGCTGATGGTAGATGATGCGCACGGTTTTGGATGCCTTGGAAAAACCGGCGCAGGCAGTGCGGAATATTTTGGGTTAACGCAAAACCAGTTGCCGATTTTAATGGGCACGCTTGGCAAAGCCGCAGGCAGCTTCGGCGCATTTATCGCAGGCAGTGAAACCTTAGTCGAAACGCTTATCCAGTTTGCGCGCCCCTATATTTATACCACCGCAATGCCGCCCGCTGTCGCCGCTGCCACGCGTGCGAGTTTGCGATTAATCCAAACCGAACACTGGCGACGGGAGCATCTCAATCAATTGATCGCGCATTTTCGCGCAGGCGCGCAAGCGCTGAATCTGCAATTAATGGATTCGTTTTCACCCATCCAACCGATTGTCATCGGCGATGAAGCCAAGGCTTTATTGATATCGCAAAAATTGGCCGAGCGGGGCATTTTAATCATTGCAATTCGCCCGCCCACCGTTCCTGTTGGCAGCTCGCGCTTACGCATCACTTTTTCCGCTGAGCATAGCATTGCGCAGGTAGATCTTTTACTAACTGCATTGGCTGACATCATGCACGAGGTTGCGCATGATTAATTTAGTGTTGATTCATGGCTGGGGCTGCGATAGCCGCACCTGGCAGCCGCTTGTGGAATCCTTGCAAAGATTCGCGTCTATCACCTTAATCGATTTGCCCGGCTTTGGCGCAGCTGAACCTCTGCCAGATTTTTTATTGGACGAGGTGCTCGATAAAATCGCCGTGCAATTACCACAAGATGCAGTTGTCATGGGTTGGTCGCTTGGCGGCATGCTCGCTGTGCAGTTAGCGGCGCGCTTTCCCGAACGAATTCGTGCGGTGATTACCTTGGCCGCCAATCTAAAATTTGTGGCAGCTTCGGATTATCCCGCTGCTATGGCGGCGGAAATCAATCGCCAATTTAACCAGGGCTTTGCGCAAGACCCGCAAGCAACCCTGAAATTATTTTGTGGTTTGCTAGCGCAGGGTGATGCAGACGAGCGCAGTCTGTTAAAACAATTGCGCCGCCAGGACACAGGTGCAGTTACTCAAAACTGGTTGCAAGCATTGCAGCTATTAACGGCGCTTGATAACCGCCCAGCCTTTGCGCGGCTCACGCAACCTGGCATGCATTTGCTAGCTGAAAAAGATGCACTGGTGCCAGTGGCTGCTGCAGAATTAATGGCGCAGATCAATTCACGGCAAGAAATCCATATAGTGGAAAATACCGCGCACGCTTTGCACTGGAGTAATCCGCAAATTGTGAGCGATGTTATCGCTCGCTTTGTGAAAGAAAAAATCCTGTCGGGTGCCGAATTGGATGCAATCCCCTTGAATGAAACACCGCTGGATAAAAAAAAGGTCGCCCGGTCATTTAGTCGCGCTGCGGCAACTTACGATTCAGTCGCGCAATTACAGCGCGATATAGGCGCGCAATTATTTGCACAGCTTCCCGATGGATTAGCGGCGCAGTCGCTAGTGTTGGATCTGGGTTCAGGTACCGGATTTTTCACACGGCAGTTAGCGGCGAAATACCCCGAATCGCAGCTTGTGGGTTTGGATATCGCCGAAGGTATGTTGCATTACGCAGCGCAGCAGCAAAAAGAAATAGCGTGGTTGTGCTCAGACGCAGAGTTGTTGCCGCTAGCCGATAATAGCGTCGATCTTATTTTTTCCAGCCTCGCGATCCAGTGGTGCAACAATTTGCCGCAATTAATGACGGAGTTAGCGCGCGTGCTTAAACCGGGTGGGCAGCTGCACATCGCAACGCTCGGGCTGCACACGTTGCATGAATTAAAATCCGCCTGGCAGCAGGCGGATAATTATGTCCATGTGAATCGTTTTCAGTCATCGCTCGATATTGTGTCGGCGATTAAAACGGCGCATCTTGCAGTGGATGCTGTGCAGCAAGAAAATCGCGTTCTTTACTATGAGCGTTTAAGCGAATTAACCCGCGAGTTAAAAGCCTTGGGCGCGCATAATATCAATACCGGAAAACAAGAAGGCCTAACTAGTCGTTCGCGGTTGCTCGCCTTTAAAAATGCTTACGAGCTATCTCGCACTGCGCAAGGCTTGCCTGCAACTTACGATGTCATCTACTTAACTGCCAATAAACAGACGGTGCACAAACACCATGATTAGAAAAACATTTTTTATCACCGGCACGGATACCAATGTCGGTAAAACATTGGTTGCAGCAGGTTTGTTGATTGCGGCAAAAAATCACGGTTTAACGACTGCTGCATTAAAGCCCCTTGCTGCGGGCTGTGAAAAAACGGACGGCGGGTTACGCAATGCCGATGCGCTTTTGTTGCAGTCAGTTATGACCCAGCCGCTGGTGTACGAGCAAATAAATCCTATCGCGTTAGAATCTGCCATCGCTCCGCATATTGCTGCGCAACAAGAAAAACGTGTTTTATCGGCTGATCGGATTGCCGGTTTTTGTCGCGGTAGCTTGAATTTGGCTGATGTTACATTGGTAGAAGGTGCAGGCGGTTGGCGTGTGCCGTTAAATCCACAAGAGACACTCGCCGATGTTGCCAAAATTTTGCGCGTGCCGGTAATTTTAGTGGTGGGTGTGCGTTTGGGTTGTATCAATCATGCGCTCTTAACCTTGGAGGCGATTCGCAATGACGGCTTGCAATTGGCAGGTTGGGTTGCCAATTGTATCGATGCGGATATGCCCGTCTTGCAAGAAAATATTCACAGCTTGGCAGCGCGCATACCAGCAGCTTGCTTGGGTGTGGTGCCTTGGTTGGAACATGCGGCGCCCGAAGCAGTTGCGAGTGCGCTTGATCACGAATCCTTGGTGCAGTTGTTTCAATAACTATGCGCATTAATTTTCAGAATATTGCAGTGTGGGTTTTTTTCCTGTGCGTGCTTGCAGGTTGTACATCTGTGCCTGCAAAACAAAAAATTCCTGTCGCAAAGACGGAGCACACTATTTATTTTATTTATCGCGAATGGCATACCAGTATTTTAATCGACGCCAACACAGTCGCGCGCCACAGTCGTTATTTACAACCAGAGGCCGCTGGCCAGCGTTTTATTCGCATTGGCTGGGGTGATGGCAATTACTTTACCGGCAAAAGTAAAACCTTCGGTTCGGCAACCAAGGCGCTGATCGCATCCAGCCATTCGGCGCTGCAGGTAATTGCCTATACTCAACCGCCGTTTGCGTCTATCCCGCCGGAGACACGCGTGCCTATTGCGATAACGGATAAGGGGATGCGCAAGTTGATTCGCTATTTGGATAGCTCCTTTGCGCTTGACGAGTCAGGGCAAGTGATTCCTCTGCAAGCCTATGTGACTGGCTCGGGTAATTTTTATCAGGCGAGCGGGCATTACAGCGTGTTCAGTAACTGCAATACCTGGAGCGGGCGTGCCTTGCAGGCTGCAAAACTACCGGTGCGTAGCAGTTTGCAGCTCACCGCTCAAAGTGTATTTGAGCAGGCGAAACACATCTCCGATTACCAGCAATCGATTGGCTTGTTTGCTGCGACCGGTGAGAAGATCGAATAATTGCGAGTTATATTACGGCGCTTTTTACATCAAACTTGTCTTAAAACGCCCGCTGCCTCCGGCAATATCGCCTGTTTTTTAGT
>CAIOHY010000150.1 GCA_903858205.1 uncultured Cellvibrio sp. | reverse complement strand
CGCGACAACACCAAGGGCATAGTTACGCAATTCAAAGCCGATGGTGTAAGCATTGCGCCGCACTTATCGTTTGGTGGCGACGATGAAGAAACTATCAAAACATTAATTCAGGAATACAAAGACGCTGGCGTTGATCGCATAGTCGCATTGCGCGGCGATATGCCTTCCGGTGTCGGCGGTGCTTACCAGTTGGTGTACGCTAATGAATTAGTGGCATTTATCCGCAAGCATTTTGGCGATCACTTTCATTTGGAAGTGGCGGCGTATCCGGAAATTCATCCACAGGCAAAAAGCTATAGCGATGATGTAGGTTACTTGAAAGGGAAATTTGATGCGGGCGCCAACAGCGCCATCACCCAATACTTTTTTAATCCGGACTCGTATTTTTATTTTGTTGATCAATGCCATAAGGCCGGAATTACTCAGCCAATTTACCCTGGCATTATGCCGATCATCAATTACAAAAACCTGACTCGTTTCTCCGATGCCTGCGGAGCAGACATTCCGCGTTGGTTGCGAAAGGCGTTGGAAAACTACGGTGATGATGAAGTCAGCTTGAAAGCATTTGGGGTAGAGCTGGTCTCTGAGTTGTGTGAAGTCATGCTTGAAAATGACGTCCCTGGCTTGCACTTTTACACCATGAACCAAACCGAGCCAACCGCACAGATTGTGAAAAATCTGGGCTTGATTCCGAACGAATAGCCTTCTCGTTGTAGGGGCGCCGCTAGCCGCGCCCAGCCCTTATAAAAATGGGGCGCAGTATTAGGGCGCAGCAAGCGGCGCCCCTACATTTCCAATCAATTATCTTTTAACGCCTGCCGCTGCAATTCATGTAATTGCGCAATACCTTTTTTAGCCAGACTCAACATGGCCGCAAACTCTGCTTCACTAAAGGGTTCAGCTTCAGCAGTGCCTTGAATTTCGATAATCCCGCCATCATCGCCCAGCACGACATTCATATCGGTATCTGCGGCTGAATCCTCGGGGTAGTCCAAGTCCAACACAGGAACGCCCTGATAAATCCCGACCGAGATAGAAGCAATCGCGCGCTTGATAGGTTCACCGGTCAGTTTGCCGGTCGCTTTCAAATGAGCGACAGCATCGGCCAGCGCAACCCATGCACCCGTGATCGACGCGGTACGAGTGCCGCCATCGGCCTGAATAACGTCACAATCGATATGTATGGTGTTTTCGCCCAGTGCGGTTAAATCGATTGCTGCGCGCAACGATCGGCCAATTAAGCGCTGGATCTCGACAGTACGACCCTGTTGCTTACCGCGCGCGGCTTCGCGGTCCATACGGGTGCCAGTGGAGCGCGGCAACATACCGTATTCAGCAGTGAGCCACCCTTGGCCTTGGCCACGTAAAAAAGGCGGGACAGAATTGACTACACTTGCAGTGCAGATGACTTTAGTATCGCCAAACTCCACTAACACGGAACCTTCGGCGTGTTTGGTGTAGCGGCGAGTGATGCGAATCGGGCGTAATTGGTCAGGCGTGCGGCCACTTGGACGTTGCATATAGGGAATCCTTACTACTTGAAATGGATCTACGGGAAGGTGTGATACCATCCCCCATCTGTTGATGAATATTAGGTTGCCGGCGAACTCTACCAGCTCTCGCCCGTAGAAGTAACCGCCACGCGCAGTATCCACCTTGCATAGAACGACTTAGTTCCAGGAGCCCTTATGCCACGTAGTATGACTGGATTTGCCCGCCGTGAAGCCAAACTCCCCTGGGGTACGCTGGTGTGGGAAATCCGCAGTGTGAATCACCGCTACCTAGAACCCAGCTTCCGCCTCCCGGAAGACTTCCGTGAAATCGAACCCCACCTGCGCGACGCCATGCGCAAAGCCCTGCAACGCGGAAAAGTCGAAGCCAGTTTGAGTGTGCAATGGGAGCAAGAAGGCGAATCTGATCTCGGTATCAATCTCAGCAAAATCGCCCAACTGACCAAAGCAGCGCAACAAATTAACGGCTTGCTCGGCGCCATTGCTGCACCGGTAAACTCCTTGGATATTTTGCGCTGGCCCGGCGTCATTCAAAAGCAGGAATTGGACCGCGAGCAAATGCATAACGCGGCATTGGAATTATTTGACCTCGCACTTGAAGGGCTAATCGAACATCGCTCGCGCGAAGGTGCAGAACTGCAACAACTCATCATCAACCGCTTGGATAGCGTCTCCGCACAGGTCGTTAATGTTCGTGCGCGCATGCCCGAAATTCTCGCTGCACAACGCGAAAAATTGCAGACTAAAATTGCCGCGCTACAAGTCGAATTGGAACCCGAACGCCTCGAGCAAGAAATTGTGCTGCTAGCGCAAAAGGCCGATGTCGACGAAGAATTAGACCGCTTGGACACTCACGTACTCGAAGTCAAACGCAGCCTCAAACAAACCGATTCCCTCGGCCGCCGGTTAGATTTTTTAATGCAGGAACTAAACCGCGAAGCCAACACCCTCTCATCAAAATCCATTGTGAGTGAAACAACACAAGCAGCGGTGGAATTGAAGGTATTGATTGAGCAGATGCGGGAGCAGGTGCAGAATATTGAGTGATTCCCGCGAGGCATGAGACAAGTCTATGAGGTTATGTTTACCTGCATAGACTAGCCTCATTTTTGCATTTCGATTTATCCATTCAAAAATCCTGCACGAAAAGCATCTATCAGCACTTCATTCCGAGAGTATTGGGCTGAAATTTCGCCCATTTCATTTATCAATTTTTCTATTGATAATTTAGCACTCTGTTTATTTAGCACGTCCGAGATAACACTG
>CAIOHY010000149.1 GCA_903858205.1 uncultured Cellvibrio sp. | reverse complement strand
CAACGCTTCGCCAGATAAGCTCACAGGGTTTTTTGGTTTGTAGCCGAGTTTGGCAGAGACAACGGTGAAGCCTTGGTCGGGCAATGCTTTTTGTACCAGATCCAAATCGGTTGGATCTGTGTAAAAAGTTGCGGTGCCATCATCGTCTAATTCGAAATCCTGTGCGCCTGCTTCGATCGCTGCGGTTTCGATATCGGCATCTTTAGTCGCGGCATTCGCTTCGATAATCCCCAAGTGATCAAAATCCCAAGAGACTGAACCGGAGGTGCCGAGTTGGCCTTTGCGGAATAAACCGCGAATATTGGAGATGGTGCGGTTGACGTTGTCGGTGAGGCATTCAACGATCACAGGGACTTGATGTGGTGCATAACCTTCGTAGGTGACTTTTTCGTAGCTGGCTGCGCCGTCGAGTTGGCCTGAGCCTTTTTTAATTGCGCGCTCTAATGTCTCGCGCGTCATTGATGCTTTTTTTTGCTTGGACGATGGCGAGGCGCAGGCGCGGGTTCATGTCTGGGTCTGCACCGGCGCGTGCTGCGATCATGATTTCTTTGGTGAGTTTGGTAAAAATTTTACCTTTGGCACTTGCCGCTTCTTCTTTATGTTTAGCTTTCCATTGTGCGCCCATAATTATCGCCTCGTTGTTTGCACAAATTGATTGTGCCTGGTTTATCGGTAGGGGCGCCGCTTGCTGCGCCCGCCTTGATTATCGAAAAATAATTCTTTGAAAGCAGGGCGCAGCAAGCAGCGCCCCTACGAGTCGTAAAATTTAATTCGCGTGCAGTGCAGTATTTAATTGCAGTGCACTTTTATTTGTTACTACTTCTACTCGACCGGTAATGGAATTGCGACGGAATACCAAATCAGAAATGCCGGCGAGTTCGCGGGCTTTCAGGGTTTTGACTTCGCTGCCTGCATCATCCAGCACCACTACTTTTGTGCCTGCAGTGATGTAAAGGCCGGATTCTACTTTGCAGCGGTCACCCAAGGGAATACCAATACCAGCGTTGGCGCCAATTAAGGATTCTTTGCCAACCGAGATAACAATATTACCGCCACCGGAGAGTGTACCCATAGTGGAACTGCCGCCGCCCAAATCCGAACCGGCGCCGACAAATACGCCTGCAGAAATTCGGCCTTCAATCATCGCCGGGCCTTCAGTGCCTGCGTTAAAGTTTACAAAACCTTCGTGCATGATGGTGGTGCCTTCACCCAGATACGCACCCAAACGCACGCGTGCAGTGTGCGCAACACGTACACCTTTAGGGACAACGTAGTTGGTCATTTTGGGGAATTTATCCACGCAGGATACTTCCAATTCTTCGCCATTCAAACGTGCCTGCAGTTGGCGTACGGGCAGTTCGTTGACGTCGATAGCGCCTTGGTTAGTCCATGCAACATTGGGCAGCACACCAAAAATGCCGGCGAGCACAGTGTTGTGCGGCTTAACCAAGCGGTGCGATAACAAATGCAATTTCAAATAGCCTTCTGGCACAGATGCGGGATTGGTATCTGTGGCGAGTAAGGTGGCAACCAGTGGACGTTTGCTATTGACCAGCGCTTTTGCGATTTCAGCTTGTGCATTATCGCCGGCAATTGTCAGTGCCTGTGCAATTTCGCCCGCTTGATTATTGGTTAAGGCGAACGCTTGGTTACCTTCGGTGTAACCTACAATGTTTGCGATGGCGCGCGCGCTTGCTTCTGAAGGACTTAATACTGGGTGCGCATAAAATACCTCCAGCCATTCACCTTTGGCGTTCTGTGTGCCTATACCTAAACCGAGTGCGTAGAGTTGGGTCATTTTTTTTCCTGACGATAGTTCAAATAATTAATTAAAAATGGTGGTGTATTCAGTGTCTTTAAACCCGACATGTTTTTTGTCGCCGGTATCGAGCAATGGGCGTTTTATGAGTGTTGGATTTTCACTGATAACCGTTGCCGCATTGGCTTCGTTGAAGTTGGTTTTAGTGGCTTCGCTCAATTCTTTCCAGGTGGCGCTGCGTTTATTGACGAGCGTTTCCAAACCGATTTCTTCAATCCAGATTTTTACTTGCGCTGCGCTTAAACCATCGGCACGAAAATCGTGAAAGTGATAATCCACCTTATGTTGTTCAAGCCAGGTGCGCGCTTTTTTGACTGTGTCGCAATTTTTTATGCCGTATAAAGTGATCATAAGTTTAAGGTTTCAATACAATTTTGGGTTTCTTGCGATTCGGATAACAAGTCCTGCAAATTTCACACACAGTGCCATCGCAACCGCGCGCTGAGCAAAATTCACGGCCGTAATAAATAATTTGTAAATGCAGCGCATTCCAGCTGTCTTTTGGAAACAGACGTTTTAAATCCTTTTCAGTTTGCACCACGTTTTTTCCGTTCGTTAAACCCCAGCGTTGCGCGAGGCGGTGAATGTGGGTATCTACCGCAAACGCAGGGTGACCAAATGCCTGGCTCATTACTACGCTCGCCGTTTTGTGGCCTACGCCGGGCAGGCGTTCAAGTGCTTCCCAATCCGCAGGAACTTGACCTTGGTGTTCATCAATTAACATTTGCGATAACACCGAAATCGCTTTGGATTTCTGCGGCGACAAACCGCAGGGGCGAATAATGCCTTGAATTTTTTCAACAGGCACTTTTGCCATATCGAATGGATTGTCCGCCAGTGCAAAAAGTGCCGGGGTTACTGTATTGACGCGTTCGTCCGTGCACTGTGCTGAAAGTAATACCGCAATTAAGAGTGTGTAAGCATCCTTGTGGTGCAATGGAATTGGCGGGTTAGGGTAGAGGCTTTGCAGTTTGTGCAAAATAAATTCTACCCGCGCCGCTTTGCTCAGGTTCTCGCTTTCAATCATAGCGATTGTACAAATGCTTTGATTCGCTCTGCCGCCTGAATGCATTCAGCAAGCGGTGCAACTAATGCGAGGCGCACATAATGTTCGCCAGGATTAATGCCATCTGCTTCGCGCGCCAAATAACTTCCTGGCAATACAGTGACTTTTTGCTGCGCAAATAATTGTTGCGCAAAATCTTCACCCTTGATGGGTGTTTTGGGCCAGAGGTAGAAACTGGCGTCGGGTTTTGCTACATCAAGTACACCGTCCAGTATTGCCAGTACAGCATCGAACTTTCGGCGATAGGCTTCACGGTTGTCGATTACGTGAGTCTCATCTTGCCAAGCCGCAAGGCTTGCTAACTGTGTTGGTACTGGCATAGCGCAGCCATGATAGGTGCGATAAAGCAGAAATTTTTCCAAAATTTTTGCATCGCCACCCACAAAGCCTGAGCGTAAGCCGGGTAGGTTGGAGCGTTTGGACAGGCTGTGAAATACCACGCAGCGGGCGAAATCATCGCGGCCTAATTCGGCGCAAGCTTGCAATAAACCGACAGGGGGATTTTGCTCATCAAAATATAATTCGGAATAGCATTCATCCGATGCGATGACAAAATCATATTGATCAGCGAGAGCAATTAACTGTTTTAGTTGCGCGCTACTCATGACGGCGCCCGTTGGATTGCCCGGGGAACAAATAAATAAAAGCTGGCAGCGCTCCCATACGGATGCAGGCACTGCGGCAAAGTCCGGAATAAAATTGTTTTCCGGTGTGCAGTTTAAAAAGTAAGGCTCAGCACCGGATAAAATCGCGGCACCTTCGTAAATTTGGTAAAAAGGATTGGGCGATACAATTATGGGGTTTGGTTTGCTGCGGTCAATAATTGCCTGTGCAAACGCAAAGAGTGCTTCGCGAGTGCCGTTTACGGGCAGTACATGTTTATCGGCTGTGAAAGTCCCGCTATTTAAATGGAAGCGTCTGCTCGCCCAAGTGGCAATAGCGTCGCGTAATTCCGGCAAACCTTTGGTAGTGGGATAATTGGATAACTTACCCAGATTTTTTACCAGCGTTTCCAGAACGAATGCCGGCGGCTCATGTTTGGGCTCGCCAATGGATAACATAATATCGGTGAGCTGAGCAGGTGCTGAAACTGCCGCTTTAAGGGCGGCGAGTTTTTCAAACGGGTAGGGATGTAACTGGCTTAAATCCGGATTCATAATGAGTTGTCAAAATAAATTAAAGTTTATCGACGCGCTTATCCAATTGCTCGCGAATTTGCTGTTGTAATTTTTCGCAAAGCTCCGGGTCGCTCAGGGGTTTTCCTTCGCTGGTGGCGATAAAAAACATATCTTCTACGCGCTCGCCCAAGGTGGCGATGCGCGCATTCAACAGTTGGATATCAAAATCCATAAAAATACGGCCAATACACGCGAGCAGGCCGGGGCGATCCGGGCTGATAACTTCCAGCACGCTGCAATTGCGAATCGTATCGGTGTTGAGCGTAGTGCGTGTGGGAGAAGCAAAATATTTCAAGCGGCGCGGCGTTCGGCGGCCGATGACATCGCGGTAGTTGTCATCCACCAGACTGAGTTCATCAATCAGCGCCTGCTGAATTTTTTTCAGCAGTGTGGGGTTATTTCCCAGAGGCTGACTGTTTTCATTGAGTACAAAAAAGGTATCAATGGTGTAGCCGGATTTGGAGCTGTAAATCTTTGCATCCTGAATGCTGAGATTCGAGTTGCTGAGCGCGGTCGCTGCGGCCACAAATACGTTTTTCTGGTTTTTGGTATACACAAAAATTTGCGTTGCGCCTGCTAGCTCCTTACTGGTGGTTTTTTTGATGAGCACCAGTGGTTTGTCATCGGTGCGTGCAGCAATCGCTTCTGTTTGCCAGGCGATATCGACAAAGTTTTCCCGCAGGAAGTAGTCGTCGCCCATGTCGCCCCAGAGTGCGAGTACCTGTTCTTTGCTCAACCCTTTGCGCGCAAGTTTGCGAATCGCTGCTTGCTGCGTCTCATCGATTAAATCTTGTTTGTCGACATTGTTTTCCAGGCCGCGACGTAAGGCGCGACGAGTGTCCAAATACAAGTTGCGCAGCAGGCTCGCGCGCCAGGTGTTCCACAATTCTTTGTTGGTGCCATTGATGTCGGCAACAGTGAGGCAATACAAATAATCCAAATGCAATTGGTCGCCCACTGTTAACGCGAAATTATGGATGACCTCCGGATCGGAAATATCCTGCTTTTGCGACACTTGTGACATCAACAAATGTTTTTCAACCAGCCAGCAGATCAAACGCGTTTCGCGTGGTGATATGCCGTGGCGCACACAAAACTCTTCAGCATCTACAGCGCCTAATGTGGAGTGGTCGCCACCGCGACCTTTGCCAATGTCGTGATACAGGCCGGCGATATACAGCAGCTCCAGTTTCGGCAGGCGATTCATAATGGTGGCGGCGACCGGGAAATCTTCTTTCGCTGATGGCAACAGAAAGTTACACATGTTCTGCACAACTTTCAGGGTGTGTGCATCGACGGTGTAAATATGAAATAAATCGTGTTGCATTTGGCCGGTAACCTGGCCGAATTCCGGCAGGTACAAACCGAGAATGCCGTAGCGCGACATGCGTTTTAATTGCTCGACCAAGCCCGCCGGCTGCTGCAATAATTTGATAAACAGTTGTGTGTTTTTGGGGTTGGAGCGGAAGTTGTCATCGATCAAATAGCGGCTTTCGCGAATCCAGCGGATAGTTGATGCGCGCACCCCTTCGATTAGGGGGTTTTGTGCCATAAGCACAAACATTTCCAGCAGTGCCGAGGGGTTTTCTTCAAATACATAAGTGTGCGTTGCTTCAATATGGTTGTCACGCAACTGAAAGCGCTCGTTAATTGACACTACGCTTTTGGTCTTGCCTTTTTGAAGTATGGCTTCCGACAAAAACTGCAGCACGACGTCATTGAGTTCACGTAGTGCTAGCACCGTGCGGTAGTATTTATGCATAAACTGCTCAACCGCCAAACCTTCTTTGCCGTCTGCATAACCAAAAAATTTGGCAACTTCGCGTTGATAATCAAACAGCAGCCGCTCTTCCGGGCGTTTGGCAATCATGTGCAATGCGTAACGCACGCGCCACAAATATTCCTCACCGTAATTGAGCAAGGAAAATTCTTCGTCGGTAAAAAAACCTTTGCCCTCTAACTGTTTAATCGTGCGCACACCGAAGTAACGTTTTGTAACCCAATTAATGGTCTGAATGTCACGCAGTCCTCCTGGTGCATTTTTGATATTGGGTTCTAAATTGTATTCGGTGTCATTATATTTTTTATGTCGATCTGACTGCTCCTGATGCTTCGCGCGAAAAAACTCTTCAATCGACCAGATCTTGTCGGGCGTTGATTGCGCTAAGAGTTCGTGGCGTAGCGATTGATCGCCCACCAGCGTACGCGATTCCATAATGTTGGTCGCAACGGTAATATCAGTACGTGCAATCTCAATGGTCTGTTTAATGGTGCGTACACTGCTACCAATTTCCAAACCTATATCCCACAAGAGTGTGAGGAATTTTTCGATTTTGTCTTTGCAGCCTTCCAATACTTTTGGTTGGTGCAAAATTAACAAATCGATATCGGAGCCCGGGTGCAATTCTCCACGTCCATAACCGCCAACAGCTTCTAGACTGATCCCTTCCGGCCATTCAAATTGGTACCACGCGTAATGCAACACGCAGTCAACAAACAGGGCTCGTTCATACACCAAGGTGCGTATATCTTCGCCTTCAATAAAGCGACGATTGGCTTGGGTGCTCGCTGCGTTAATTGCATCCTTAAAAACGGCAATTATTGGTTGTTCGCTGAGGGCGCGACGAAAACGACTTTGGTCGAAGAAAAAGAGTGGGCGCTCGAAGTAGGGAACCGAATCAATTGTGAACGGGGGGCGCGGTTCATTTTGATTCGTAGGTGGCTCTGTAGCCGAAGTGCTTTGTGCGGGTTTTGTAAAAACCCGCTTGAAAAAATCAGGTAGGCTCATGATCTAGAATACTTCGCCGGTACGAGCTGTTAATACTTCCACGCCATCTCTTGTCACCACCATGGTGTGCTCCCATTGCGCTGACAGGCGACCATCTTTGGTCTCTACGGTCCAGCCATCATTCTTCAATTTGGTTTGTGGTTTGCCGGCATTAATCATCGGTTCAATGGTGAACGCCATGCCTTCTTTTAATTCCATGCCGGTGCCTGGGCGGCCGTAATGCAGAATTTGCGGGTCTTCATGAAATACTTTTCCAATCCCATGGCCGCAATATTCGCGCACCACTGAATAGTAGGCGCCCTCCGCATGTTGTTGTATGGCATGGCCGATATCGCCCAAGCGGCAGCCTGGCTTTACCAGCTTGATGGCTTTGTACATACACTCCTGGGTGATATTGACGAGGCGTTCGGCGTGAGGTGCGGGTGGGCCGACAAAATACATGGCGCTGGTATCGCCGTGGTAGCCTTCGTAAATCACGGTGACATCGATATTAATGATATCGCCGGTTTTGAGGACCTTTTTGTCGGAAGGGATGCCGTGACAGACAACTTGATTTACCGATGTGCAAATCGATTTGGGAAAGCCTCGATAGCCAAGACATGCAGGAATCGCTTTTTGCACATTCACTATATGATCGTGGCAGAGCTTGTCGAGCTCAGCGGTAGTCACGCCCGGTTGGACGAATGGGCCAATCATTTCCAGCACTTCGGCCGCCATACGGCCAGCGATGCGCATTTTCTCGATTTCTTCCGGGGTTTTGATGGTAGCTGACATGAATTCAGGCAATCTCGGCGGGTGATTAAAAAGATGCCGCATTCTAAACGATTCTGTGCCAGTTTGACCAAGATCAATCCCTTATCGATGAATTGTTGTTTCAGGTGGTTTGCGGGAAACTCTCCTGCGCGCGGTATTTTTG
>CAIOHY010000148.1 GCA_903858205.1 uncultured Cellvibrio sp. | reverse complement strand
GACTGGCGCTAACAAGCGTCCGCTCAAGTCCTTGGCTGAGATGATTAAAGGTAAGAGCGGTCGTTTCCGTCAAAACTTGTTGGGTAAACGGGTTGACTACTCAGGTCGTTCAGTCATCGTGGTTGGCCCTACCTTGAAATTGCATCAGTGCGGCTTACCAAAATTGATGGCATTGGAATTATTCAAGCCATTTATTTATAACAAGCTCGAAACTTTGGGAATCGCAACCACTATTAAGGCTGCGAAGAAAGAAGTTGAAAGTCAGACTCCAATCGTTTGGGACATTCTCGAAGAAGTGATTCGTGAACATCCAATCATGCTGAACCGTGCGCCTACATTGCACCGCCTTGGTATTCAGGCTTTCGAGCCAATGCTGATTGAAGGCAAAGCGATCCAATTACACCCATTAGTCTGCGCGGCATTTAACGCCGACTTTGACGGTGACCAAATGGCGGTTCACGTTCCTTTGTCGCTCGAAGCGCAAATGGAAGCACGTACCTTGATGTTGGCTTCGAACAACGTATTGTTCCCAGCTAACGGCGAGCCATCAATCGTTCCTTCACAGGACGTTGTGTTGGGTCTGTACTATGCAACTCGTGACAAGATCAACGGTAAAGGCGAAGGCATGGTTTTCGCTAATATTACTGAAGTAGTGCGCGCATACGAAGCCGGCCACGTTGAATTGGCCTCCCGCGTTGCTGTGCGTATCACTGAGCATGAAATCATTGATAAGAAAGCAGAGGGCGATGCCCGTTTTGCTGAAAGAACTGTGATTTATCAAACTTCAGTTGGCCGTGCAATCCTCTCAGAAATTTTGCCTAAAGGCATGACTTTCGAGGAAATTAACAAGCCTCTGAAGAAAAAAGAAATCTCACGTTTGATCAACACTTCATTCCGTAAGTGCGGTCTTCGTGAAACTGTTATTTTTGCTGACCGCCTCTTGCAGTCCGGTTTCCGCTTGGCGACTAACGCCGGTATCTCGGTTGCGATCGACGATATGCTGATTCCTAGCTCTAAAGAGCGCATCATCACTGAAGCCTCTAATAAGGTTAAGGAATATGACAAGCAGTTCATGTCAGGCCTTGTAACCAATCAAGAACGTTATAACAACGTGGTTGATATTTGGGGCGCCGCTGGTGACCAAGTTGGTAAAGCCATGATGGATGAGTTGTCACACGTTGACGTACTCGACCGTAACGGTAAAACTGTGCGTCAAGAATCCTTTAACTCCATCTACATGATGGCGGATTCTGGTGCGCGCGGATCTGCTGCGCAGATTCGTCAGTTGGCTGGTATGCGTGGTTTGATGGCTAAGCCTGATGGCTCCATCATTGAAACCCCAATTACTGCGAACTTCCGTGAAGGTTTGAACGTTTTGCAGTACTTCATCTCAACTCATGGTGCTCGTAAAGGTTTGGCTGATACTGCGCTTAAGACTGCTAACTCGGGTTACTTGACGCGTCGTTTGTGCGACGTTACTCAAGATCTCGTCGTGATCGAAGATGATTGCGGAGCCACTTCTGGCGTAACGATGAAGGCGCTTGTTGAAGGCGGCGAAATTATCGAAGCATTGCGCGATCGTATTTTGGGTCGTGT
>CAIOHY010000147.1 GCA_903858205.1 uncultured Cellvibrio sp. | reverse complement strand
GGTTCACATTCTCTAATTACGATATCCACATGATTGATCATCTAGACCATCTTGTACTGACCACAGCCAACGAAAGTGACTGCATCGATTTCTATACTCGAGTATTAGGTATGCACCTTGAGTCATTTTTAGCAGGAGAGCCTGCTGCCGAGCGCAAAGCCTTTAAGTTTGGAAATCAAAAAATTAACTTGCATATCAAAGGTAAAGAGTTCGAACCTAAGGCCAATTTACCCACGCCCGGCTCACTAGATCTTTGCTTCATTGCTGATCGCCCATTGAGCGAAGTGATAGCCAAGCTGGTAAAAGAAGAATGGCCAATTAGTGAAGGACCGGTTATGCGTACCGGAGCTACTTCGAAAATTAATTCGGTTTACCTTCGTGATCCAGATAAAAACTTAATTGAGATCAGCGTAATTTTATAAAAAATTACATTCGAACGTAACTGAGTGATTATCACCTCAACCAAAACCTACCAACCTAATTAACTAACTTATGCCTAGCACACAGCCATTACTGCCACGTCAACGCGCCGTTTTAGATATCCCACTTAATCGTCACCTTGGTATTGTGTTTGATGGCAGCGTCGATGGTGTCGCTAAGTCACATTTTCAAAGTACGCCTGAGCTAGCTACGTTTGATGGACAGTTACATGGTGGTGCGTTATCAGTTTTATTTGAAGTGGCCGCCTTTTTAGCATTAGCCCCTTTACTACAAGAGACTCAGCACGCCGTTACCCATGATTTGCATGTATCGCTGAAGCGGCCGGTTTCTACCGGTGCTCGCTGCGATCTAGAAGCGCGCGTTGTACGCTCTGGAAGAACGCTAGCGTTTATTGAAGTCAGCGCTTATCTTGATGGCAAGCAGGTGGCGTCAGCACGGATTACTAAGTCTATTATTGCAATGGCTAAGGCGTGAGCATTTCCAATGAATTCAATGCATAGATCGCCGACTCTGTATGAGACCAATGTTCATCTCTGACGTCAGATTCGACGCATAAAATTTTTCTATCATCTGCACAGACGTTCGCGCATTTCGTGCGAGCGTCAGCAAATCAATGCCATTCCCATAGAGCAGCCTGAACATAATCGATGTATGCCTCAAGCTATACAACGATCGTTGCTGCCCCAGCGAGCCTTGCTTCATACCTGCCGCATTAAGTACCTTATTGAAATGTTGAGAAATTAATCGGCCAGCAATTGCGCGATCTTTAATGGTCGGTAAAAATAGATAATCATTCGGCCCCGCGAGATTATTTCTTGCCATGTGCGCCTTGAGTCGCTCATACACTTTAACTGCCGGACGCAACGTAACAATTTGATTTTTGTGACGCTTAGTCTCTGGCAACGTTAGACGCAGATATTCATAGTCGCGACGCACGATTTCAACATGCTTGTGCTTGATTTGAAAAATATCGCTAGGCCGCATGAAGCCATTCACCATAAATCGTATGGCCCAGACAATTTCTACAGGTATTCCATCGGTCTTCGTATAGACGCCCCCGCTGTATTGCGGTGAGTCGCATCTGATGGCATTGCCTGAATCATAGCTAGCTGTTTAGCTGCCACGACTAGCTGGCGATATTCACTCACAGTAAACCCACCTCGAGGCACCGAGGTTTTTTTAACCTTAGGAAAATACGGTATGCGATCGATCATGCTATGCGCATAGGCATAGTTGAAAATCTTTTTAAGGTCTTGCAAATATTGAGCGACTGAGATTGAGGCCAAACCTTTGGCGATCAACCTTTGATACAACAAATGAATTTGCTCACCCGTTATCTCGCTAATTAGGCGTGGTCCAAACGCAGGAAGAATCATTGAATTAAGACGATATTCAAAATTTCGCACTGACATCTTTGCTACTTCACCCGCGAATACGCGCGAGCGCTCCAGCTCGACCACTTGAGCAGCAACCTTGATAAACGTTTGCCCAAGCGCGCCAGCGAACGCTTCGTTGGTA
This sequence comes from uncultured Cellvibrio sp., assembly GCA_903858205.1. GTDB lineage: Bacteria > Pseudomonadota > Gammaproteobacteria > Pseudomonadales > Cellvibrionaceae > Cellvibrio. The sequence continues at coordinate 284 of CAIOHY010000147.1, read as the reverse complement.
ATTAAGTGCGACTGTAAACCCATTTTTTCTTAAAACTTCCTGTGTTTTCTTAATTGAAATTTTTTGCGATTCATCAAAAACACTACTACAAATTGTTACCTTATGGTTAATGTATGCTTATAAATTTTATTTAGTTCGTTAATATATTACTAACATTCTTCAGACTAAAAAGCCACCCCGAAGGGTGGCTTTTTATTTGCTGCAGTTCTATTCAGGCTGGTACTAGACCAGCGAGGGATTAGAACGAGTGAGATACACCAACAACGAACACTTCATTTTTAGCG
>CAIOHY010000146.1 GCA_903858205.1 uncultured Cellvibrio sp. | reverse complement strand
GTGACCGCTGAACCTGCGCGACTGGAAAATAATAACGCGGACAACACCGGACCCAATTCGCGCACGAGCGCGAGAGCAACCACCATTCCGACACCATCGCCAGAACCAAAACGTTCAAGGGTGTCATACATCTGCAAGCCCAACACCATGCCCACAAATAAACCGGACACCACAATAATCAAGAGCGAGAATACGCCAATAAAATAAATCTCACGCACCACTAACCAGGGGCGCCGCAAACACATAGCGGACATGAGAAAAATGGAGATCAAAAAGTGGCAAATTTCACCGAGTGAAATCAATCCATTAGTCACTTGGCGCCCAACCAATTCAATACCCTGCGAAATAGATTTCATTGATCATCCTCTAACAAGTTGCTGGCATAATCGGGCGCTGGATAATGAAATGGAACAGGCCCGTCCGCGTTGCCGTTAACAAACTGTTTGATAAAGGGATGTGCTGATTCATAAATTTCAGCAGGAGTACCTTCGGCGATAACCGTGCCGTCGGCAATCATGTAAACATGATCGACTATTTTGAGTGACGCTTTGATATCGTGCGTGACAAGGATTGAGGTAGCTCCCAACGCATCATTAAAACGGCGAACCAGTTGCCCGATCACACCCAACGAAATTGGGTCAAGTCCGGCAAAAGGCTCATCGTAAAGAATTAATTCGGGATCCAATACAATTGCACGAGCCAGTGCCACCCGTCGCGCCATGCCGCCGGATAATTCTGATGGCATTAAATGATGGGCACCGCGCAAACCGACTGCTTGCAATTTCATCAACACCAGGCTGCGAATTAAATCATCTGGCAGGTCTGTATGTTCACGCAGTTGAAAGGCAATATTTTCAAATACTGTTTGGTCGGTAAATAACGCCCCCATTTGAAATAGCATGCCCATTTTGCGACGCAGTAAAAAAAGCTGTTGGGTATTAAGTTCAGCCACTGATTGGTTATCGACTAACACATGCCCTGCCGTCGGTTTTAGTTGACCGCCTATCAAGCGCAAAATTGTCGTCTTTCCACAACCGCTACCGCCCATAATGGCAACCACTTTGCCGCGCGGAATACGCAAACTGATGTTGTCTAATATTTTGCGCGAACCATAGCCAAAAGAGACTTGCTCCAACGCCACCATTGCTGATTGATCACTCATACGAGTTATTGCATCCCTATCGCAACACAACCGATCAGCACACTCCATAGAATGAGGTGAGGGATACGGCTATCTATTTTATGAATACAAATCGGAACAACTAACTTATAAGTTTATTCAACTTTGATCTGTACGCTGACGCACAGACGCACAGGCTATGCCGGGTGATCATCGGGACCTTGCCAGTATGAGCGCCACCTCAACACGATAAATTTTCGCGCAGGTCAGAATATGAATAGCCCAATGGTCAATCAATACCAACCACTGTCGCCGGAACTACTGCGAAAAATGCACGCCTATTGGCGCGCTGCCAATTATCTCTCGGTCGGCCAAATTTATTTATTCGACAACCCACTCCTGAAGCGGCCACTTGCTCTCACAGATATAAAACCAATGTTGTTGGGGCATTGGGGAACTACGCCGGGGCAAAATTTTATTTATGTGCATTTGAATCGTGTTATCAAGCAACAGGATGTGAATATGATTTACATCTGTGGCCCTGGCCACGGTGGGCCTGCAGTGGTCGCCAATACTTATTTAGAGGGAACTTACAGCGAGGTTTATCCCCACATCAGTAAGGACGAGGCAGGCCTGCAAAAATTATTTTTACAATTTTCATTTCCGGGCGGCATTCCCAGCCATGCATCACCCGAATGCCCCGGCTCTATTCATGAAGGGGGCGAGCTGGGCTATTCCTTGAGTCACGCCTTCGGCGCCGCGTTTGATAATCCGGATTTAATTGTTGCTTGTGTCATCGGCGATGGTGAAGCGGAAACGGGTCCACTGGCAACGGCGTGGCACTCGAATAAATTTCTTGATCCAATTAGCGATGGAGTCGTGTTGCCCATCCTTCACCTTAACGGCTACAAAATTGCCAGCCCTACACTTCTCGCGCGCATCAGCCACGAAGAGTTGGATCAGTTACTGCGCGGCTATGGTTGGACGCCTTACTTCGTTGAAGGCGATGATCCGGAATTAATGCATCAAGCCATGGCAAAAGCGCTTGATGATGTGATCGAGCAGATTAACGACATCAAACAGGAAGCACAGATTCCCAAAGCCATGCATCACACTATGACGCGCCCGCGTTGGCCGATGATTGTGCTCAAATCCCCCAAGGGTTGGACTGGCCCAAAGAACGTAGATGGCTTGCAAATTGAAGGCACCTTTCGCGCGCATCAAGTGCCTATATCTTCTCCTATTGGCCACCCGGTACATTTACAACTAATTGAAGACTGGCTCAAAAGTTATCACCCCGAAGAACTCTTTGATGAACAAGGGCGCTTGATGCCTGACCTTGCGGACATTGCACCGCAGGGCTTGCGGCGAATGGGAGCAAATCCCCACGCAAATGGTGGATTGTTGCTGCGCGACCTGCGCATACCGGATTATCGCGACTACGCTGCGGATGTTCCTGCTCCCGGTGTGCGCGGCTCAGGCGACACCCGTGTACTCGGGACTTTTTTGCGCGACATAGTGGTTAAAAATCAGGACGAAAAAAACTTCCGTATCTTTGGCCCAGATGAAACCTTATCCAACGGTTTAGGCGCCGTATTTGACGTGACAGATCGGCAGTGGGATGCGAGTATTCAAAGCAATGACCAATGGTTGGCACCGACGGGGCGTGTGCTGGATTCCATGCTCAGCGAACATCAATGTCAGGGTTGGCTTGAAGGATATTTACTGACGGGGCGCCACGGTTTATTCAATTGTTATGAAGCATTTATTCATATTATCGATTCCATGGTTAACCAACATGCGAAATGGTTAAAGGTCACTGCAAAAATTCCCTGGCGACGAAATATTGCCTCGCTCAATTATTTATTGGCATCTCACGTGTGGCGGCAGGATCACAATGGTTTCACACACCAAGACCCCGGTTTTATTGATCATGTTGTGAATAAAAAAGCGGAAGTAGTGCGCGTGTACCTGCCACCAGATGCCAACTGTTTGCTCTCGGTGATGGATCACTGTTTACGCAGTCGTCACTACGTCAATGTGGTGGTTGCGGGTAAACACCCTGCCCCACAGTGGCTAACAATGGAAGCCGCCGTTAAACACTGTGCGGCGGGCGTGGGTATTTGGGAATGGGCGAGCAATGATGAAAATCTTGCACCCGATGTTGTCATGGCTTGCTGTGGCGATGTGCCTACGCAGGAAACCCTCGCTGCCGTAAAAATCTTGCGTGAACACTTTTCGGAATTAAAAATTCGCGTAGTGAATGTTGTTGACTTAATGCGCCTGCAACCAAAAAGCGAACACCCGCACGGATTAAGTGACAATGATTTTGACCAATTGTTTACGCGCGATAAACCCATTATTTTTGCCTTCCATGCCTATCCATCACTCATTCATAAACTCACTTACCGGCGCACCAACCACGCGAATATCCATGTGCGCGGTTACAAGGAAGAAGGCACCATCACCACCGCCTTCGATATGACTGTGCTGAATGAAATGGATCGTTTTCATTTAGTCATGGACGCAATTGATCGCTTACCGCAAACGGGCGAGCAAGGTGTTTATCTCAAACAACAGTTAAAAGAAAAACTCATGGAGCATCGCCTCTACATCAACAAACACGGACAAGACATGCCTGAAATTCGCGATTGGCAGTGGGGCAATTAACAATGGAATCGTCTGAAGCAGATTCGAGGGCTGGAGCATTAGCACATACACCCGCCGTATCAGACGCATTGGTTTTATTTGGCGTTACCGGTGATCTCGCCTTTAAAAAAATATTTCCGGCACTTTATGGCATGGCCAAGCGTGGGGTATTGAATATCCCTTTGATTGGTGTTGCGTCTTCTGATTGGAGCCAGTCGCAATTGCATGAACGCATTACTAGTAGTGTCGCAACCACCGATGCGATCGATAACAATAATGCTGCACATCGTATTGCGCTCGAGCATCTGTTGTCGCTATTTGTTTATGTCAAAGGTGATTACCGGGATACGGCAACCTTTGACGCGATCAAACACGCGCTCGCCAATGCCCAATATCCCGCTTATTACCTTGCTATTCCACCTGCACTTTTTGCAACAGTAATACAATGCCTTGGTGCCAACGGCCTTTCCTGTAATGGGCGAGTCATTGTTGAAAAACCTTTTGGGCGCGACTTGGCAAGTGCGCAAGAACTGAATGCTGTTGCAGGTTCAGTGTTCGCTGAAAATGCGATTTTTCGAATTGATCACTTCCTCGCGAAAGAAGCGATCATGAATATTTTGTATTTTCGCTTTGCCAATAGTTTTTTAGAACCTATCTGGAATCGCAATTACATTGCGAGTGTGCAAGTGACTCTCTCTGAAAAATTTGGTGTGGAAAATCGCGGGGCTTTTTATGAAACGGCGGGCTGCCTGCGCGATGTTATTCAAAACCATCTATTTCAAATTGTCGCATTACTGGCAATGGAACCGCCCAGCCATCGCGGCTATGACGCGGTACAAAATGCGGCGACCAATGTATTTCATGCAATGCGACCGTTAACAGCAGAGGATCTGGTGCGCGGCCAATATCAAGGTTATCGCGCGGAAACAAGCGTTGCCAAAGATTCTGATGTAGACACTTTTTGCGCCCTGCGTCTGTATATCGACTCCTGGCGTTGGGGCGGCGTGCCCTGGTACATCCGCTCAGGAAAATGTCTAGCAACATCAGCAGCAGAAGTTACACTTTGGCTAAAGCCTCCGCCGCTAGCATTATTTGCTGACGCTACATCCACTACATCACCACCAAACTATATTCGTTTTCGGTTATCGCCCAACACTGCTATCGCACTCGCAGCGAGGGTGAAACAACCTGGCAAGGAATTTGTTGGCGATCAACGTGAACTGTTGATGATTGATGAACGACCACAAGCAGAAACGGCTTATGAACGCTTGCTGGGTGACGCGCTCGCCGGCAACAACACACTATTCACACACAAAGAGGCAGTGGAAGCTGCGTGGGCAGTAGTTGAACCAGTGTTAAAAAAACATGCGCCGGTCATTATGTATAAATCCGGTAGTTGGGGGCCAGCTGCAGCCGATAAACTGATTGCACTGGATGGGCACTGGCATAATCCGACATAAAAAAACAGCAGTCGAAAATCATCATTCAAAAATCGGCGCATCACAATCTGCACACACCCAAGTACCGGCCTTACCATCAATCAATTCTAAAATTTCGTCCAACGAACCTATCGCTGCAGGTTTTCCGGTCGCAACAACAAATTGGCAAGCCGCAATAACTTTGGGTGCCATTGATCCCTCGGGGAAGGTAAATTTTTCGAGATCCTGCGGCGATATCCTACGAATCGCCCGCTGTGTAGGCAGCCCCCAATCCACGCATACTGCCGTCACATCAGTGACGATCACCAGCATGTGTGCAGAAATTTTTTCTGCCAGCAGTGCGCTGCACGAATCCTTATCAATAATTGCACTCACACCCTGATAGCTACGTCCGTTGGCCGATAGCACAACGGGAATCCCACCACCACCGGCAGCGATCACAATCACATGGTGCTGCAACAACCATAAAATGGGATCAATCCCAAGAATTTTAATTGGCGTGGGTGACGCCACTACGCGCCGAAAGCCATTACCATCGCGCTTGATGGTCCAACCTTTTTCGCGCGCACACTCATCCGCTTCAGCTTGCGAATACATAGCGCCAATCGGTTTGGTAGGATTTAGAAAAGCCGGGTCGCTCGCACTCACTTCAACACGAGTAAGCAAAGTTGCCACAACACGTTCGGGCGATAATTGATTAGCCAATTCTTGCTCTAACAAATAACCTATCATGCCATCGGTTTCTGCACCTAAAAGATCGAGCGGGTAAGGTGCGAATGAAACATCGGCTGCATTTTGCAATGCGAGCAAACCAATTTGCGGTCCATTGCCATGGGTGATCACCAGTTGATAATCCATCGCTAATTGCGCAAGTTGCATAGCGGCACGCTTGATGTTATCCAGTTGATTCTCTGCCGTAAGCAACTGCTCCCTGCGCAGCAAAGCGTTGCCTCCCAGAGCGACGACAATAGTCATGCTTCACCTCCTGTAGGCTGCGCAAATGGCAGCACTATCAGGGCGAGTCCATAAAGGATTTATTGGCATTATCTTGCGCAACAATAGCGTACACATTGCTCTCCTACCCAACGCAACCATCAAACAGCAAATTTAATATTGTCTACCACGTTTAAAACACCCGGTGTATTCCATGCTGATTGTCGCGCGACATTTTTTTCAAACCAGGATTGCACTGTTCCTCCGAGAACAACTTCTGCCCCATTGATTTCCACGCTAATTTTTGAAGCATCTTTTATCGCTTGGCGTTTGAGTGCTTCATCTATATCTTTTCGTACCACACTCAATGCCACCTTAGGTTTGATTGTAATTTTATTGGTGAGGCCAGTGACACCCGAGAGATAGCGAAGTGCCGTAGTTGCCGCGTCCCTCTGATAGTTCCAATCCACTTCCCCAGTAAGAGTGATCCACCCCTTCTCCACCATAATCTTTACCGCATCATCAGGTAGAAAACTGGTCCACTGCAAAATATTCGTCGCAGAATGGGCTATGTCAGTGTCCTTGTGGTTGCCTAGCCCCATTAAGTTCACATCCATTTCAACGACCAATGATTTAACACCGACAACACGTTGTGCAGCTGTTTCTGCATTCCATTTATCTGAATAGCTATCCACGTGCCCTGCCAAGGTTACGACCCCTTGACTAACTTCAACTCCAATTTTTGAAGCATTGACGGATGACTCCCAATTTAATTCAGCGATAACATCACTTTGTAACTGCTTATCTGTTTTCATACTAAATACTCCGGTGTGTGAAAAACGGAACGCACAAACTTGAGAGGGAGCCAATAAAATCGGCATCACTGAACCGCGCTATAGGTACGCACAATCAAAAAATATGAACCATATCTATACGACTCATTCGGCAACTCTGCGCCCATTGTTTTGCAATATCTGTTCGGTGTCGCACTTAGCGCAAATTGTGCCGGTTCGACTTGCCACTGCTATTCCCGCACAGCTCCGCACCCACCGACAGGTCGCCTAAACGCCCCACGACCAAGTAATTCCCGAAGTAACAAACATGATGCTTTCTGAAAAAAGAGATTTAAAAATGAACGGAAACGCAGACAAACAAAAACGCCCGCAAATATTGTATTTGCGGGCGTTTCGACGATAAACGTTTACTTGCGATTTTGTAGATGGTGCCGAGGCCGGACTCGAATAAAAACACTAACCAATTGATTTATAAAAGATAACTATTTTATTGGCTTCACTGGTACCAACACTGATACCAACATTTTTTATCGCAACCCCTGTAACGCTTAAAAAACAATAATAATTCCGCCCTCTAAAATACATCTGTTGAACTCGGAAAAAATATTCGCTTTTTTTAGTGACAGCTGCCAAGCCGCCACATAATTCAATCTTCAATTAATTTCGTCATTCATAAGCACCTCGACACGTTTGTTATTCGCAGAGCCCGATTGATGCCTAATCCACCAGCCCTCAATACATGTACTCATAAATCGTCATACCCATGGTATCTATAAAGGAGTCCATTAATTGTACTGATAGTGGTCAAAATATTAATCATACAGGTACAGTTTATGGACTAACTTTTCAGCCTCGATCCAATTTATGTACCGAATCAGTCCAACGTCTGTACTGATTCGGTCCAATTAATGCCACTCAAAAAAATCAAAAATATACTGGGAAATACTTGGATAAATTTCGGCTGATATTCGATTGAGCCAACCATCGTTTGCTCAAAGCGCCTCACCCGATTCCATCGATTTATCCGAGAGGTCCGACAAACATCGCTCAATCGCCCGCAACCCAGCCAGGCCAGTCAGCGCCAATCCGACGTCTAACTTTGAATCAACGCGCCATTCATTCGGATTAATTCGAATTAATCGCCCTCCATACTCTTCCACGACAGAACGAGAAAAATAACGCACTGACTGGATCTGCACCCCGGCGCCAATTTCAATTACCACTGGCGATTTTGCAGAGCGCAGCCAATTCTCGAGTTTCGTCTCCTGTTGCCCGCTACGATGGCCCAACCATCCCCAATCACCGAACATCAATATGTTGGGTCGCGTATGACCGCCGCAACCTTTACAAACCGGTGGATCGTTAATTAGCTGGCAAGTGCTTGTATCAACAATTGGTTCAAATGAATCGGCTGGCCAAATTTCCTCGCAGCAAGACTCAAGGCATTGCAAATGATGGATAGAGCCATGACATTCATATATTCGTTCCGGACAATAACCTGCCTGCTGAAAATGCCCATCCACATTACTGGTAAACACCTGATAGCCGCCCGGCTTTGCTTCCGCCCAGCGTTTTAATAATGCAAAACCAGCATGAGGTTTTACTTGGCGGTATAGCCCTAGTCGATGGCCATAAAACCCCCAGGCGCGGCGATACTGCTGCTTGAATGCTTTGGGAGAGGCTATATCTGTAAAGCCAATATTAGCCCTAGCAAAAAAGGGGTAAGCCTTCCAAAAGCCCTCATCGCCGCGAAAATCTGGCAACCCAGAATCAACCCCCATACCGGCTCCAGTTGCGATGATCAAAGAGTCAGCCTTTTTGATTAAACCAGCAGCGCGTTTAATTTCCGACCAATCCATATCCTACGCCTCGTCAAATAGATTGACCTGCTCGGGAATCGGCACACCAACCTGCTCACAATGCTGGCGAATCAATACCTCAATCAAATTTGCCACCGACCTATGCTCCCGCTCTGAGGCAATTCGTATCGCCTCTTTTAAAATCGGATCAATTCGCAAATTCAAAGTTGCTGTTTTCGTTGGTGGCATTCTATACTCCAATGTATTGCACATGTAACGCAGATGTAATTACAGCAATATACACGGGATTCTAAAAAGCTCAACTAAGGGGAAGTCGTCATGCCACAGCTAACAAGTGGTCGCCATGTTGGAATTAACCCCGAACCACTAATGACCATGATCGATGACATTATCAACGAACGCACCTTGGCACTGTGGCCTTTGCTATCTATTGGATCGCCGTTGGATTGCCTCAAGCACTTCGAAGTCATCTATTTTGAGGAAACACAAAGCACCGCCCTTCAAGCCAGCGACATGACCGGGAACCACCCGCGCGAACTAAAACCAATTCCTACCGGCTTACGTGTTACCGATGTTCTGGGCGAACAGTCAGATTGGTCCGAAGAAGAAAAGCGGGATTTCAATGAGTTCCTAAAGTGCGAGCGCGCCCAGGCCGTTTTGCAGCTTGCGTTTGAACAAGTAACAAACACCCGTGTAACGTTAGAAGAACACGGCAGTTTCCAGCAAAAATGGCAGGCGAAAACCTGGAAGATTGGGTGCCATCCATTGCAAGAAGATCTGGACAATTAGTGCCTTTTAAACAAATTACCAAGGAATAGAACTTTATAAAACCTGATAAAACCTAAGAAATCCTAAGGTCTAAAAAGCTGTTAACCAATTCACAAACTGCTATATTGCTGACCACTCAGGATTTAATAAGACGATATAAGACCAGTTTGGATTGTCAGGATTTCTCAATGGATAAGAAACAGCTTTCAGAACGCGACATCTGCAGCAAATTCATTACTCCCGCAATAACCCAAGCCGGTTGGGACATTCAAACCCAAGTTCGTGAAGAGCTCACCTTTACTGCTGGCCGAGTCATAGTGCGTGGCCGCTTGCATACTCGCGGCGAAAAGCGTCGCGCTGACTATGTGCTTTACCATCAAGCCAACCAGCCCATTGCGGTTATTGAAGCCAAAGACAACAAACACAGTGTCGGTTCCGGCATGCAACAAGCATTGGCTTACAGCGATGCCCTCGATACGCCCTTCGTATTTTCCAGTAATGGCGATGGTTTTTTATTTCACGATAAAACCGGCACAGGTGCAAATCGTGAAACGGAATTAACCCTTGATCAATTTCCTTCGCCGAAAGAATTGTGGCAACGCTACTGCCAGTGGAAAGGCTTAACCCCGAAAGCCGCACAAACAATCGAAAGCCCCTACTATGACGACGGCCGTGGCCGCACACCGCGCTATTACCAAATGAACGCCATCAACCGCACCGTGGAAGCCGTAGCGCGCGGGCAAGATCGCATTCTATTGGTGATGGCTACCGGCACAGGCAAAACCTACACCGCCTTTCAAATCATTTGGCGCTTGTGGAAATCCAAACAGAAAAAACGCATTTTGTTTTTGGCTGACCGCAATATCCTGGTTAATCAAACCATGGTGGGTGATTTCCGCCCCTTCGGCCCAGCCATGGCAAAACTATCGCCCAATGCGGCAGGAATGGAGCGCGATGGAGTAGCGCAAGACCTCACGCTCGCTATTCAAAAAAACACCAAAAAAGTTAACAAACAATACGAAATCTATTTAGGTTTATACCAAGCACTGAGCGGTACTGAAGAAGTGCGCAACGTGTACAAACAATTTTCCGAAGATTTTTTCGATTTAATCGTGATCGACGAATGCCACAGAGGCAGCGCCAAAGAAGATTCCGCCTGGCGCGACATCCTGACCTATTTCAAAAACGCAACTCAGATTGGCCTAACTGCGACACCAAAAGAAACCAAAGACACCAGCAACATCGACTATTTTGGCGAGCCGATTTACACCTATTCGCTCAAGCAAGGGATTGATGACGGCTTCCTCGCGCCCTACAAAGTGGTACGCATCGATTTCGATGTGGATTTACAAGGCTGGCGTCCTAAGGCAGGCCAAAAAGATAAATACGGCAATCTAATTGAAGACCGCATTTACAACCAAAAAGACATCGACAAAAACATCGTCTTTGATGAGCGCACTCAACTGGTCGCCATGAAAATCACAGAGTACTTACAAAAAACTGGTGAGTTTCAAAAAACCATCGTCTTCTGCGATGACATAGACCACGCCGAACGCATGCGCCAAGCGCTAGTCAACTTAAACCCCGAACGTGTGGCCGAAAATCGAAAATATGTTATGCGTATTACCGGCGATAACGACGAAGGCAAAAACGAGCTGGATAACTTCATTAATCCAGAATCAAAATATCCGGTAATCGCCACTACCAGCAAGTTAATGACAACCGGTGTAGATGCCAAAACATGCAAACTAATCGTGCTGGATCAGCGCATTCAATCCATGACGGAATTTAAACAAATCATCGGTCGCGGCACACGCATAGACGATGATTACGACAAACACTGGTTCACGATTTTAGATTTCAAAAAAGCGACCGAGTTATTTGCCGACCCAACCTTTGATGGCGACCCGGTGCAGGTTTACAACCCTGAACCACAAGACACCCCCGTACCGCCCGACGAACTGCCTGAAGGCGAAAGCATTGTTCAAGGCGAACGAACGGAAGGCGAGCAAAGTGACGATGACTATCCAATTTACGAAGGTGGTACCACTGCCGGTGGCGGTATAAGTGAGCCGCGCACAAAATACGTGGTCAACGGCGTTGCGGTTAAAGTGATCGACGAGCGCATTCAATATTTGGATGGCAATGGCAAACTCATTACCGAATCGCTCACCGACTACACGCGCCTCTGCGTCACTAAACAATTCGCCACCCTCAATGACTTTTTACGCAAATGGGGCGATGCCGAACAAAAGAAAGCCATCATTGAAAAACTCGCCACGCAAGGCGTTTTATGGGATGACCTGCAAGCGGATGTCAGTAAAAAACTCGGCTACGAGTTGGATGCTTTCGATTTAATCGCACACATTGTTTACGGCCAACCACCGCTCTCGCGAAAAGAGCGCGCGAACAACGTCAAAAAACGCAACTACTTCACCAAATACCAAGGTGCCGCAAAACAGGTACTTGAAGGCTTGCTAGAAAAATATGCCGATACTGGTGTAGAACATATTGAAGATACAAAAATTCTCTTGCTGCCGCCGTTTAACCAATTAGGCACAGGCCCAGAATTATTAAACGCCTTTGGCGGAAAACCCAAATACCTCAGCGCGGTAAAAGAATTGGAAGACCAACTCTACCTGCCGCCCGAATCTGCTTAATCGCTTCACCGATTTATTCAAATAAGGTTTTACCATGTCTATTAGTTCTACTATCAAATCCATTCAAGACATCATGCGCAAAGACGTAGGCGTGGATGGCGACGCCCAGCGCATTGGCCAGTTAGTCTGGATGCTCTTTTTAAAAATCTATGACGATAAAGAACAAGAGTGGGAAATGTTTGATGATGACTACAAATCACCTATTCCCAAATACATGCGTTGGCGCGAGTGGGCAGCCAACCCAGAAGGTATTACCGGCGATGAACTGAAAGAATTTATCGACAATACCCTCTTCCCCGGCCTGCAAACCTTAAAAGCCAAAGCCGGTGATGAGCGCGCCTATGTGATTCGCAGCGTGTTTGAAGACGCCTACAACTACATGAAGTCTGGCCACCTCATTCGCCAAGTGATTAATAAAATTCAGGAAGGTGTGGATTTTAATAAAGCTCAAGAGCGCCACGAATTTGGCAACATGTACGAGCAAATCCTGCGCGATTTGCAAAACGCGGGCAACGCCGGTGAATTTTATACACCGCGCGCCGTCACCGAATTTATGGTGCAAATGACTGACCCGCAACTCGACGAAAGCGTGATGGACCCGGCCTGCGGAACCGGCGGGTTTTTAACCTGTACCATTGAGTACAAACGCAAACACTATGTAAAAACGGCGGACGATGAAAAAGTTCTGCAAGCCAGCATTCACGGTGTAGAAAAAAAACCGCTGCCGCATTTGCTCGCCACCACCAATATGATTTTGCACGGCATAGAAGTGCCCAGCCAAATTATTCACGACAACACCCTTGCGCGCCCGCTTATTAGTTGGGGGCCAAAAGAGCGCAAAGACATTATCATCGCCAACCCGCCCTTTGGTGGTATGGAAGAAGACGGCATAGAGTCCAACTTCCCGCAAAGTTTCCGCACCCGCGAAACAGCCGATTTATTTATGACGCTGTTCATTCATTTGCTCAAAGACGGTGGCCGCGCCGCCGTAGTCTTGCCCGATGGCTTTTTATTTGGCGAGGGCATGAAAACCCGCTTAAAAGAACACCTGCTTACCGAATGTAATTTACACACCATAGTGCGCCTACCCAATTCCGTGTTTGCGCCCTACACCGGCATTAAAACCAATATTCTGTTTTTTGAAAAAGGCACACCCACTAAAGACGTTTGGTACTACGAACTTCCATTGCCTGCAGGCGTAAAAGCCTTTAACAAAACCAAACCCATGAAGCTGGAACATTTTGCCGAGAGCATGGAATGGTGGGGCGAAGGCAAAAAACAATCGGTAAAAGCCAAACGCAAAAATCGCGTAGAGAATGAACAGGCGTGGAAAGTATCGCGCGATGAGATTATCGCCCGCAACTACAACCTGGATATTAAAAACCCCCATGTGGGCGAGCAGATCAGCCACGACCCTGACGAGCTGCTGGCAAGCTATGCGCAGCAACAAAAACAGATTCAAGGCCTGCGCGATCAGCTGAAATTAATTTTAAGTGCAGCTTTAATGGGGAAAGAATAATGACTGCACAACAAATTATTACCCAGCATTTGGATATTTGGACTGCCGCCCATAAAACCCGCAGTTCCGCTGGCCGTGGCAGTAGCAATAAGCTGGATTTGTATGGCATTAAAAAACTGCGCGAATTGATTTTGGAATTGGCAGTGCGCGGGAAGTTGGTGCCGCAAGATGCGAATGACGAACCAGCGAGTGAGCTGTTAAAAAAGATTGCAGTCGAAAAAGAGAATTTGATTAAAGAAGGAAAAATAAAAAAAGAAAAAACGCTATCAAAACAGGTCGAGGCAGAATCTGAATTTTTCGATCTGCCGACAGGGTGGCAGGCCGTACAACTTCAATTAATCTGTAGTTATATTCAGCGCGGCAAAGGCCCCGTATATTCAGACTTTGGTCGTGTGCGGGTAATCTCCCAAAAGTGTGTTCAATGGAGCGGCTTTGACATTGAGCAAGCTCGATATGTGAATGACGACAGTCTTTCTGCTTATCAGGAAGAACGATTTCTTCGAACCAATGACCTGCTATGGAATTCAACTGGAACGGGAACCGTTGGCCGCATAACAGTTTTATCTGAAGTGGAGCCCAATACACTTGTCGCAGATTCACATGTGACAGTTATTCGCCCTATTGGCGTAAATAGTCGCTTTCTCAACGCTTATATTTCCGCCCCAGGCATCCAAATGCGTATCGAACCTGGATCTGAGAACGCATTAGTTTCTGGAACGACCAATCAAGTCGAATTAAACACAAGTTCTGTGATGGGAATTGCAATACCAATTCCTCCTCTAGCCGAACAACACCGCATAGTCGCTAAAGTCGATGAACTAATGGCATTTTGCGATCAGTTGGAACAAACCCAAAGCGATAATATCGCCGCCCACGCGCAACTCGTAGAAGCACTGCTCGCCACCTTAACCAATAGTAGCGACCACAATGAACTACAAAACAATTGGCAGCGCATAGCCGCGCACTTCGATACCTTATTCACCACCGAACACAGCATCGACCAACTAAAACAAACCATTCTGCAATTAGCCGTCATGGGCAAACTCGTCCCCCAAAACCCCAACGACGAACCCGCCAGCGAACTCCTAAAAAAAATCGCTGCCGAAAAAGCACAGTTGATTAAAGAAGGAAAAATCAAAAAAGAAAAACCACTGCCGGAAATTACGGATGAAGAAAAGCCGTTTGAGTTGCCGAGTGGGTGGGAGTGGGTTCGCCTCAAGCAAATAACTTCAAAAATTACAGATGGTGATCATCAGACCCCACCCAGAATAGAGAGAGGGTTTAGATTACTATCTGCAAAGAATGTACGTGATGGATTTTTAGATTTTGAGAATTGCGATTATATTGCGGAGGACGCGTATTTAAAATCAAGAGAGCGGTGTTTGCCTGAATCAGGAGACCTACTAATTGTTTCCGTTGGAGGAACTATCGGTAGAAGCTCTGTTGTGCCTCAGGATTCTGATTTTGCTTTGGTCCGAAGCGTTGCATTAATTAAACCACTTTTGCTTTATAGCGAATTCCTTAAGTATTCTATGGACTCTAGTCTTCTGCAAGATTCAATTCATTCTCGTAAAAGAGGTGGTGCGCAACCATGCTTGTACCTTTCTGAAATTAGTATGTTTCCATTTGTACTACCACCTTTAGCTGAGCAACACCGCATAGTCACCAAAGTCGATGAACTAATGTCTCTCTGCGACACCCTAAAAACCAACCTCCAAAACGCCCAAACCACCCAGCTTGCCCTGGCTGATGCTTTGGTTGAGCAAGCAACAGTATAAGGACATGAAATAATGCGATTGAACTACATAAATATTAAAGGATATAAAAACCTAAAAAATCTAGAAATTTCATTAAATAACGAAAGTTTTATAGAGGTATTTGTAGGCAAGAACGGCTCTGGAAAATCTAACTTTTTTGAAGCAACCCTAGAAATTTTCCGTTACTTACATGAGTATGAGGCCGATTCAATTATTCCATTCGATTTTACTATTCAATATGAGTTGAATGGAAATAATATTGAAGTGAGCTGTAGTAGTGGAAAGCTGTTGGTGCAAGGCCAAGATAGGAAAAGTGTAAACTCCGAACTTTTGCCAGATAACATCTTAATATACTACTCCGGCCATAACGATGCTGTATTAGAGTTAGTTAGTGCTTACGTGAAGAGATTTAAATCTCGGATTAGAACCGCAAGTTTTGACGAGAGCCGTTTTTTCATCGGCGTCGGTCAAGAATACAAGGAATTACTTTTATCTGTCTTACTCATACAAAAATCCGAAAACAATGCTCGCTCATTCGTATGTAATAAGCTGGAAATTGATTCCGTAGCTCCTGAATTAAAGCTGACTTTAAAGCGCCCCAGTTATGCCGTAGCTAAACAAGCATTTAACATCATCAATGATGATCACACAGATCGTTACTGGAAAGCAGAGGGGATTACCAAGGGCTTTTTAGATAGACTCACAAAGTGTATTTCTCGAGATAACTCAACTAGAGGCCGGGTCAGAACCGAGGGCTACCTTTCCGGCGAAGATAAGTACGTTCTCTATTTTGAAATAGCTGCAATACAGCGAGAGTTTAATGATTACACTACTGCTGATTTTTTCAGACTGTTCGATAATCTAAAAACCCTCGATATGCTTGAGGAGATCTCCGTTGAAGTAAAATTGAAAAATGGTTCGGAAGCATCAATTTCTCACTTCAGTGACGGTCAATTTCAATCTGTTTACATCTACTCAGTAATCGAGCTATTTAAGGATAAAAACTGCCTTACTTTACTGGATGAGCCGGACTCCTTTTTACATCCAGAATGGCAATTCGATTTTCTAAAACAAATCGATGCAATCACAGAAAATACCACACAAAAAAATCATGTGTTAATGAGCAGTCATAGTGCAGTTACTCTAATTCCTCACGTAAATAAAAAGGTGAAGTATTTCGAAATTCAGGATGGGAACAGCCGTTGCTATGAACTACCAAAAAGGATAGCTATTAAAAAGTTGAGTTCCGAGCTTATACGTTATTCCGAGGAGGAGCAGCTTTTAAGCATCATTAACACTATTCAAATTGAAAAAAAACCTGTTCTGTTTACTGAAGGCAGTACAGATCCGATTATTCTAACCGAGGCATGGAATAAGCTTTACGATACAGAAATCCCATTTATTCCATTTTACGCTTTTAGTTGTACCTATATTAACCAGCTGTTAACTGACAATCGAATTCATGGAGAAATGGGCGGCCTTCCGATATTTGCATTGTTTGATTTCGACAAGGCATTTGATCAATGGAACGGGTT
>CAIOHY010000145.1 GCA_903858205.1 uncultured Cellvibrio sp. | reverse complement strand
TAAGGTCGGGACTGTAATCCCAAATACTTTCCAGTTGCGGTCTGATAAACACAAAAAAATCCGATACGACGTGAGTTCGTATCGGATTCTCTGGTTATTGCTCTGCGGACGCAATCCCTAAGTGAACAGCATTGCGATCAATCGATCGGCCTTTTTGTTTCGGGTGATGAGTTATTTTTTCACAGCTAACATCTACATTTTTTTGCCCATAGGCTCACCCATCTTGGTTGGGATTCCAGCCTGGAATTTTTCGTCCCACTGCATTTTATCTTTAGCGAATAAAACGATAGCTGTTGAGCCCAGTTTGAATCGTCCCATTTCATCACCTTTGTTCAGCATGATGTTCTGATAGGGATAAAGTGAGGTGGCAATATCGCGGCTCGCAAAAGGTGCGATTTGCCCGTCCCACACAGTTTCAATACCGGCTACGATCATTGCGCCAACGAGTACCACCGCCATGGGGCCAATGTCAGTGTCGAAAATAGCGACGGCACGTTCATTGCGCGCAAACAGGCGTGGTACATTTTCCGCAGTGACGGTGTTAACCGAAAACAATTCGCCTGGGACGCTGACCATTGCCCGCAGTTTGCCGCCGTAAGGCATATGGACGCGATGGTAATCGCGGGGGGATAAATAGACTGTGGCAAAACTACCTCCAGCAAATTCAGCCGCGAGGCTCTCATCGCCACCGAGTAATTCCAATGCGGTGTAACTCTGGCCTTTGGCTTGGAAGATGCGTCCGTCAATAATTTTACCCAATTGGCTGATGGCGCCATCGGCCGGGCAGACGATTGAATCGGCATTACTATCGATTGGGCGGGCGCCGGATTTTAATGCGCGGGTAAAAAAATCGTTAAAACAGGCGTAGGCGAGCGGGTTTTCTTCGGCAGCAAGCGTCATATCGACGTTGTAACGTTTTACGAACCAATTGATAAAGGTATTTTTCAGCAGCTTGTTATCGGTGCTTGCCAGCCAACCAGCGGCGCGTGATAGGCCGTGTTGTGGAATCAGGTGTTGCAAGCGGATGAAGAGTTTGTCATTCATGTATTTTTATCGTTCCTGCGTAGGCAGCGCGCCGCCTGAAAAATGGAGTGCCGCAGTTTAGCAAACTCGCTGGCGATTGGGGCGTGTGCCGGGATCCTTATGGATTAGGTTGTGGTATCGTTGTTTGCATTCTACGAAGAGTGTATCGCCAGTATGACTGAATGGTTTGGTTTAAAAAAATCAGCGCCTGCAGCCGAAGCTCTGGGGTTTGAATTTACTATCGCCCGCTCGCCACGGCGACGCAGCATCAGTATCGAAATCCGCAAAGCGCAGGTTGTAGTTCGCGCACCTATGGGCGCAGCGCAGTCCTTGCTGATGAGTTTTTTACAGCAAAAGGCTGCTTGGGTCAGAACAAAAATTAGCGAGCAGCAACAGGTTCTGACAGCACAACCTGAGCCGCGCCCTTATGCCCAGAACAGTAGCATCCCGTTCATGGGCGAGGCATTAACACTTGTGCTTGGGCGTGGCCCTCGGGCAGCCATAGCGCGCGTCGAGCG
>CAIOHY010000144.1 GCA_903858205.1 uncultured Cellvibrio sp. | reverse complement strand
GCTGCTGCAACGTTACTGTCTACGTCTTCACCGATGAAGAGAGCGCCTTGAAAAATATGCACGCCGCTATCAGCCAACTCAGGAATGAACAGACTTACTTTCAGTTGTTTCGCGCTTGATGCGAATGAGGTGTTGTAAACACAGTTCTTTCCGTCTTGGGTGCCTTGCAGTTTTTGTCCATCTTGTTCGTATTGAGCGCAAGGGTTAACAGCCGGGGTAGCGGTGGGCGGGTTGTTAATGGTGGTGTTGTTAGAGTCGGCAACAGAGTTGCTTGGATTCAGATTTACGTCACCGCCACCACAAGCCGCTAAAGCTGCAGCCAACACGTTCAGTGCAAAAATATTTTTCAGTTTCATGAGGGTACTCTCTTCTCAGTTTCACAAGGGGTGTAGGAAAAATGTGAACGCAGCTGCCTGTATAGAAGGTCTCCAGCTTTCGCGTTTGTGGCGCTATCTTCAGCGACAAATATGAAATTTAAACGACAGATTTGTGAAAGATTTGTTTCTGAAATGTGGCATTAATATTTCACTTAAGGGCGTAACCAGGGTCTTCCATGTCGATTTTCAAATCTCCAAATTGTTGCAAGTTGTAACCGGCGGTCTTAGGTTCCGTAAATTGTGTTGTTGAAGCTATGGCGATTCGATAAAGTGGCGGCACTTCGAGGCGTTACTTTATGAAACGTTTTTACCGCGCTGTTGAGCGCAGCAGGACTCTATGAAATCCCTTCTATCGCCGTTAGTTTTCACCGTCTGTATCGCCGCCTCACAAATGAGTTTCGCTCAGGCAGAGCAGAATCCAGACCCTTGGCAGGGCTTTAATCGAGCGGTCTTTACCTTTAATGATGCGGTTGATCGCTGGACTCTTAAGCCTTTGGCAAAAGCTTACAAGTTCGTCATGCCCGATCCCCTTGAGGTTGGCGTCAGCAATATCTTCAGTAACGTGATGGAGGTGCCGAACACCCTAAACGGTCTATTGCAGGGCGACTTTAAGGGTGCTGCCCATGACACCGGCCGTCTGCTGGTGAACACTACGCTCGGCGTAGGCGGATTGCTGGATGTGGCTAAACACATGAATTTGCCCGCCGATGACCCGGAAGATTTTGGTCAAACGCTTGCGGTCTGGGGGGCGCGGCAGGGGCCTTATCTGGTGTTGCCGCTGCTGGGGCCAAGTACATTGAGAGACGGCTTGGGTAAGCCCGTGGATTACTATACTAATCCGACTAGCTATATCGATCATGTCCCCACTGCAAACTCGGTGCGTCTCGTTTCCTTGCTCGATACCCGCGCAGGTTTGCTGGAGTTGGAAAAAAATATTACCGGTGACCGCTATGTTTTTGTGCGCGATGTATATCTACAGCGACGCAATTTTTTGATTAACAACGGCGAAGTGGCTGATGATTTTGGCACGGAAGAGTTTAGCGAAGACGATTTCGAAGGAGAGTTTTAACGAGACGGCTACTGCAGAGTAGCCGTGCTTGTATGGGGAGATGGATATCTCGCTCGGTATCAAGGTAGGATTTTTATAATTTCCAACCCGATAACATAGTTGCCCGCATCATTCGTAGCTACCCGCGCTACTCTGGATTTTGCTTTCAAGGTGGGGTTATGGCCGTGATCAGAGGATACTTCAACCTCTAATTCGGTGCCCACATCAAGACTTCTTTTCGCCTCCACTTGTAATCCTCCACCGCTTAAATCCAGGCACAACCCTTCTATGATTTCTTCTGCGGCAGCCAGTTTGGCGCTTAAGGGCGCGCCGATTTTCATGCGGATGAAATCGCGCTTTTCGCTGTAAGGCTTATCGTTAGTCCCCATAGCTTGTTCCTCGTTATTGGTCGTTGTGTGCGTAAATGATAGTTGCAGGTTGTTTTGATCTACGTGAGGGCAAAGATGCTACCGGTTGTGGCCTCGGCCTGATCCAAACACAACTGAGTGTAGCACAGCCCCTAAAATAGCCAGAATGCAGCCCCCAATTTTCGCCAGCTAAATGCGAGACAAAATAGGAGGCGAAAAAAAACCGCGTAGAGCGCGGTTTTTTTATATCGACTGGTTTGGACTTTGCGCAATTAACGCTCAAGGTGCTGGAGCTTGCCTGGAACACCATCCCATTCTTCCGCATCGGCGGGGGACTCTTTGATCTCGGTGATGTTTGGCCACACTTGCGCCAGCTCGGCGTTCAGTTCCAGAAACACTGCTTGATCTTCGGGTAGCTCATCCTCAGAGAAAATGGCGCCAACCGGGCACTCAGGTTCGCACAGGGCGCAATCGATACACTCGTCCGGGTGAATCACCAAAAAATTGGGGCCTTCGTAAAAGCAATCAACCGGGCAGACTTCCACACAGTCTGTGTGCTTACATTTGATGCAATTTTCCCCAACTACAAACGTCATAGGAGACTCCCACAAGTTACAGAATTCGATAGTCAATGCGCCAGCTCAATCTGGCACAACGCAAGAGCGCGCATTCTAAACAGCCAAATCCGGTTTGGGTAGGCTTTTTGCTGCGAAACATCCTCGAAAAATGATGATTTACGCTCGAAAAAGTGCAGTTGAGAATGGTTCTTTTTGAATACCGATTTTGTTGATAAGACTTATCTACCCTATCTATGCTCGCGTTGTTATTTTGCTCGCGTTGTTATTTACCCCTGATGTAAATCTCTTTTAATCGATACAACTGCTCCAGCGCTTCGCGCGGTGTCAGGTTGTCGGGGTTAATTTTCTTAAGCGCGTCCAGTGCCGGGTTGGGCAGCGCATCGAATAAACCCGATTGCGCGGGCGAGTCAACGGCTGCTGCAGTTGCAACAGTGTTGAGCGGGTCTGCCAATAACACCGTTGCAGTTGTCGATTTAATGGAATGCGGGTGCTCGCCATTTTCTAATAAATGTAATTGCTGCTGTGCCTCCGCCAACACTTGCGCGGGAATACCGGCAAGCTTTGCCACCTGCAAACCATAACTTTTATTCGCAGGACCTTCCTGCACTTTGTGCAGAAATACAATATTGTCTTTGTGCTCGGTCGCGTTCAAATGCACGTTGGCAATACCCGATACAGTTTCGGGTAATGTTGTGATTTCAAAATAATGGGTAGCGAATAAGGTATAGGCACGTACTTTTTCCGCGAGATGTTTCGCGCAAGCCCATGCGAGTGATAAGCCATCGAAGGTGCTGGTGCCGCGCCCGATTTCATCCATTAACACCAAGCTGCGCTCGGTGGCGTTATGCAAAATATTCGCGGTCTCGGTCATCTCCACCATAAAGGTAGAGCGCCCACCGGCCAAATCATCAGCAGAACCAATGCGCGTAAAAATACGGTCCACAATGCCAATCGCCGCTTTTTGTGCGGGCACAAAACTGCCAATGTGCGCGAGCAATGTAATTAAAGCTGCCTGCCGCATATAAGTCGATTTACCGCCCATATTCGGGCCGGTGATGATGAGCATATGGCGCTGCGGATTAAATTCCAGATCATTGGGTACAAAGGGTGCCGATGTGACTTGCTCAACAACCGGATGGCGCCCGCCAATAATATTAATGCCTGCTCGCAACGATAACTCCGGTTTACAAAATTCGAGCGCATCGGCGCGTTCGGCGAGTGTGGCGAGTACATCCAGTTCTGCAACCGCCGCGGCTGAATCCTGCAGCGGAATTAATTGCACATTTAAAATATCAATCAATTCTTCGTAGAGTGCCTTTTCACGCGCAAGTGCGCGGCTTTGTGCAGAGAGCGCTTTATCTTCAAATTCTTTTAATTCCGGCGTGATGTAGCGCTCGGCATTTTTTAATGTCTGGCGGCGAATATAATCAGCAGGTGCTTTTTCCGATTGCGCCGTGGTCAATTCAATAAAATAACCGTGCACACGGTTGTAGCCCACTTTTAATGTCGGGATTCCGGTACGCTCACGTTCACGCGTTTCCAGATCCAATAAATATTGGCCGGCATTAGTGCTGATATTGCGCAAGTCATCTAACTCGGCATCGTAACCTTCGGCGATAACACCACCATCGCGAATTACCACTGGCGGGTTTTCAATAATCGCACGCGATAACAATTCCACCAGCTCTGGGAAAGTCGAAATTTGCTGTGCGAGATTTTTTAGCTGCCGCGAATTTTTATGCGCTAATTCACTCTGTAATTCAGGATAAGTACCAATCGACATTAGCAAACGTGATAAATCGCGCGGGCGCGCGGAGCGCAATGCAAGGCGGCCGAGAATGCGCTCCATATCACCGACACGTTTTAAAATTCCGTTGAAAATTTCAAACGCATAATTGCGTTGCAACTCTGCGATGGCATCCTGTCGGCCGATTAATAAATCCAAGTCGCGTAATGGGCGATTCAACCAGCGGCGCAATAAACGGCTGCCCATGCTGGTCGCGGCGCGATTCAATACGGAAAATAAAGTGTGTTCATCACCGCCGGTTAAATTAATATCCAATTCTAAATTGCGGCGAGTTGCTGCATCCATAATCACCGCTTCATCGCGGTTTTCATGGGCAAGGCTGCGCACATGGGGCAGGGCAGTGCGCTGGGTTTCGCGCGCGTAACTTAATAAACAGCCCGCGGCGCAGAGCGCGGTTTTTAAATGGTCGCAACCAAATCCTGCCAAATCTTTAGTGGAAAATTGTTGGATCAACAACCGCTCGGCTGTTTCTAAATCAAATTCCCAGGGGCCACGGCGACGTAAACCTTTGCGATTTTCTACCAGTGCCGGAGTGGTGATGTGATCACTAATCAATAATTCGGCGGGGCTCAACCGCTGCAATTCTCCCAGCGCCGATTCCAAACCTTCTACTTCCAATACCAAAAAGCGACCACTGGCCATATCCAATGAAGCGATTCCAAACGTCTCGCCCGATTGATGCAATGCCACTAATAAATTATCGCGGCGCGAGTCCAGCAATGCTTCATCGCTCACCGTACCCGGCGTAACAATGCGCATCACCTTGCGCTCAACCGGCCCTTTGCTGGTGGCCGGGTCGCCAATCTGCTCACAAACCGCCACCGACACACCTTCTTTCACCAGCTTGGCGAGATAGCCATCGGCCGAATGAAACGGAATCCCCGCCATGGGAATCGGCTCGCCATTGGACTTTCCGCGTGCGGTGAGGGTGATATCCAGAATCTCCGAGGCGCGTTTTGCATCATCAAAAAACAGCTCGTAAAAATCCCCCATGCGATAAAAGACCATCTCGTCTTTATGCTGGGCTTTGATGCGCAGGTACTGCTGCATCATAGGTGTGTGGCTGTCATTGGATTCAAGAATATTGGACATGTAAGCGACCGGCTGAGGGAAAACAGGCGGCCATTCTACGGGATTCGCGCGCCTACAAAAACCCTTAACAAAAATGGCAGACTATCGTAAATAGTCTGCCATTCGGTGATTTTTTGAACGTGTTTGTTAGCTGAAAAGTGCCTTGTAAAGATTAAACACCGATATCCCGCTAATCAGTAATCCCACCAAAATCAGTAGAGTTCTGGTCGAGAACTTTTTGCATGCATAGGCAGCAAAAGGTGCTGCGAATAATCCACCTACAATCAGACCAGTCACTACATGCCAGATGGTTTCATCAACAAGAATAAACAGTGATGCGGCGCTGGTAAGGGTCAGAAAAAATTCAGCGAAGTTCACCGAGCCAATTGTTGTGCGAGGATCGTGACCGGTACCGACTAATGTTGTTGTTACCACCGGGCCCCAGCCGCCACCGCCGGAGGTGTCGACAAATCCGCCTAATAATGCAAGTTTTGCAACGTGCTTGGGTTCGCCTTTGCGTGTGGCTATGTGTTTCTTAAAGGCTTTACTCAATACGTAAACGCCCATCAATAATAAATACACGGTGATAAAAGGCTTGAGTGTTTTGCCGTCAATTTGGGTGACTAGCAGTGCGCCCAGCAAGCCGCCGATAATTCCCGGAATTAGCAAACGCAAAAATAATTTTTTATCCACATTGCCAAATTTTGCGTGGGAAATACCCGAAACACCTGTGGTAAATACTTCGGCCATGTGTACAGAGGCGGTCGCGAGAGCGGGTGATGCTCCTGTCGCTAACAAGAAACTGGTGGATGTTAAACCGTATGCCATACCCAATGCGCCATCGATAATTTGTGCGATCAGGCCGACGATAACCGCATTCCAAAACATGGAATCGTTGAAAGTTGCATGGATGCTGTCTACCCCTTGCTGCCAACTACCGCCAAACAGCTGCGTGATTCCCAGAATGACCAATGCGATAAGGGTGAAGGAGGCAAACACAACGGCTGCGCGAATAACAGGGTGCAGCGTTATCTGTTCGACGGGAGGAAGGCCTAATGCCTGGTGTTCCTGATTAACGGGGCTGTCGGAGTAATCGAGATCGCGGATTTTCATGAGGCTTCCAGTTGTCTGGTTGGGTGCTTATTGGATCAAAGAGTCGCTTTTGCGAAGTTGGCGGCATCCTAGCTAGGCGGGGTGCCTATGGGAAATACTAAGTTCTTATGTGCTTATAACTTTTGGTGCGTGCCTTTGGTTCTACGCAAAGTTCTAATGGCTTGTTCGTCACTCAAGTCCAGTTATTTAAGAAAGGTAAAGTGATTCATGCTTGCGAGGCTTTAGCGTTATGTTATGAGTCATTCGTAAGCGCGTTAATTCACGAAGCGGCGGCGAGGCGACTCGACGCTGCTTTTTCTTGATAATTCTTTTTTATCGCGGTGATGAATGATCAGCTTCGTGCAGAGAGGGAAACCATATCTAACTGCCAGTGCGCGCTATTTGAATGTGCTCAATTTGAGTGCGCTGCTGTCCTTTTTATTTGCCACACATGTCTTAGCGATTTCTGATCGCGCAGCAACTCCACAGGTACAAGCACAACTGGTTGCTTCGGTGGAGAGAGTGCAGCCCGGCGCTGAAATCTATCTGGGCGTTAACCAAAAAATCATTCCCCATTGGCATACCTATTGGATCAACCCTGGTGATTCTGGTAATGCCACCACTATTGAATGGGGTTTGCCGGAAGGTGCCACGGTGAGCGACATTATCTGGCCCGCTCCCAGCCGCTTTTCGATGGGCCCGATTACGAATTATGCCTACGAAAATGATGTCACCCTTCTTTCCAAAATAAAAATTCCCGCCGATGCAAAACCTGGAGAACAATTTACCGCGCAGGCATTGGTTGATTGGTTGGTGTGTGAAGAAGAATGTATTCCGCAGACGGTTGAGTTGGCGTTAAGTTTGCCGATTGTTGTAGCAGGCGAATCAGCGGGTACTGGTGATCCGCGTATTGAGGAATCCTTGGCACGCTTGCCGGTTGCCAGCCCGTGGGACATCCGCGCAACACAAACTGATATCGATCCTATAACTGCCCACGGTGAATTAACACTGCATATTGCTTTGTCAGAAGCGCAACTCGCCCAGGTAAAGGATATTTGGTTTTACCCTTATGACTGGGGGCGTATCCAACAAAGCGGAGAGCAATTGCGCAAACCGGTTGCTGACGGAATTGAATTGCGCATTAAGACCGGTGAAGCGCCGCTGAAGATTGGTGATGCAGTAACCGGTGTATTAGTGATTACCGAGCAGTCAGGTGATGTAACTACACAAAAAATCGCGCGCGGATTTGAAGTGAATAGTGTTCTGCAAGTAGCGGGGAGCGATACTAAATCGGATTCGATTGGTTTTTTTACCGCACTATTTCTCGCGCTGATTGGCGGCATTATTTTAAATCTTATGCCGTGCGTTTTTCCGGTGTTGTCAATTAAGGCCTTGTCACTGGTAAGTCACAGCAACCAAAGTGCGGCGCAAATTCGTGCGCACGGCGTTGTTTATACGCTGGGTGTGTTGGCGAGCTTTGCGTTTCTGGCGCTGCTGCTGATTGTATTAAAAGCCGGTGGTGCGCAAATCGGTTGGGGCTTCCAATTTCAATCGCCACTCTTTGTATTGGCGGTTGCCTATTTAATGTTTGCGGTGGGGTTAAGTTTATCCGGCGTATTTTACGTTGGCGGTTCAGTCGCGGGAGT
>CAIOHY010000143.1 GCA_903858205.1 uncultured Cellvibrio sp. | reverse complement strand
TGGCGACTGGGTTCCGGCAATCCCTGCCGGAACGACGAAGAAAACCTGTGTCAACAGCATTGCCGGTCCCCTCTACGCCAGAAATACCCACTGGAAATACATCCATCCCCGTTGCGAAAAGGGATCGATGGGAATTAAAATCTTAGCCCTCGCCAACCACAACAATTTTTTTCGGCTGTAGCACTGATTTTTTTGGAATGGTAATTTCTAGCACACCGTTTGAGCAACGGGCCTCAATGCCCTCCGAATCGACAGTGTCCGGCAACGAGAAACGGCGGTGGAAGCTGCCGTAAAGCCGCTCGATACGTTTATAACCTTCGCGCTGGGTTTTAGCCTCCGTTTCCCGTTTGCCGCTTAGGGTTAGAATGCCATTTTCCATACTCACATCAATGCTGCTAGGACTGACACCCGGCAAGTCGGCCAAAAGCACATAGCGTTCGGCCTCTTCTTTGATGTCTACGGCAGGCACCCATTCAGCCGTGGCCGATGTGCCTTCTGGTATGCCGTTGTGTATTTCTTGCTTGCGTTCCAACTCTCTCTGCAACTGCGTCAAAAGGTTCCAAGGTTCGTAAAGTGTAGCCATGATCTTGTCCTCGTCTAGGGTTAACATTGCATGGTAATATGCTATCGCCAATGGATTTATTCAAGCTCTGGGGAATGATTTTTTTCTCAAAACAACTATAAGGGGGTGTTTGTGATGGGTCTTAGCCGTATTGGGCCGATGCTTTTCGTTGCTTGTTCGTTGTCAGGGTGTTTTGGCGCAAAAGATGAACCCCCACCCGTGCCGCCACCTTTGCCGCCAACCAAAGTCGAATTGCACATCGAAGCTGCTTCGGACGTTAATCCAAATCTGGAAGGGCGGGGGTCGCCTGTGTTGCTGAGGATTTATGAGTTAAAGGGGCTTGCTGCGTTCAATGCAGCGGATTATTTCGCCCTAAATGAAAAAGACCAAGCGGCCCTTGGGGCGGATTTAGCGCGCAAGCAGGAGTTTATGCTAAGGCCGGGAGAAAAGAAAAACCTCCTGCTACAGCCAGAAGATGCCGCTGGATTTTTTGCAGCCTATGCAGGCTTTCGAAGCCTTGGTTCAGCTCGTTGGCGGGTGTCTGCTCCAATCCCTCCCCACGCCACAAGCGTTTTAGAGCTTAAACTCACGGGTTCAAAAATGGAACTGTCTGCACCTCTCCCCCAGCAGACTGGGCAACCGGAGTCGCCTCAGCCACCCAACAAATAATATTATCAGGATTCTATCGCCTTAGGGCTTTTTATCTGCAATGTATTCGGTAACGGCTGCCTAGTTTTGGTCAGCCGTGCGAAAAACAAGCTAAGCAGAAGGATGGCATAAATTGAAGGTTTGGTGATATCTTGCTTTACCAGCCAAAAATAATGCACCACAGCGGCGGCCACCACCGGGTATGCCAATCGATGCAACATTTGCCAATTTCGACCCCCCATCAGCTTCATCATATCCGTCGTCGAAGTGAATGCCAGTGGAATCATCAACACAAAACTAAATAGCCCTGCCATCATATATGGATATCGGGTAATATCTTTGTTTATTTCTGGCCAATCGAAAAATTGGTCGAAAATTAAATAGTTCAAAATATGTAAACTAGCATAAAAGAAAGCATAGAGCGCAATGGTTCTTCTTAAGCGTATTAACCAATTCCAATGGGTCAGTTTACGAGCGGGTGATATTGCCAGTGA
>CAIOHY010000142.1 GCA_903858205.1 uncultured Cellvibrio sp. | reverse complement strand
TCCTCCGAATTACACTTTGCTTGATGTGTTAAAAGAAAATCCTTTTGGAGCCACTTATTTAGTTGATGACCCCAATCGCCAACGTTTTTTGGTGATAAAAAAACAGAATCTGGATCACCTCGGCAATGCTCCACAGTACGCGGCAAAGCTAACCCAAATACAACATCCACACATTGCACGCATTTTCGGTACAGGAAAAAATCCGAGAGTGTTTATCAGCGCGATGGAATATTTACCCGGCGGCAGTTTACAGGAGCGGCTCACCCAATCACTAAGCCTCTGGCAGTGTTTGCTAATTGCGCAGCAACTTTGTAACGCCCTCGCTTGCGCTCACTCCTACGGAATCGTTCACGGCAATTTGCGCCCCAGCAATGTGTTGTTTGCCGAAAAAAATCATTTGAAACTAAGTGATTTTGGTTTTCCTGCGCACAGCTATGGGGACGGCACACATTGGTATCAACCCGCAAACGAACCTGCATCTACCCGTGCAGATGTTTACGCACTGGGCGCGATGCTATTTCAATTATTCACGGGAAAATTGCCTGTGTCCGATTTGTGGGGCTGGAAAAATGCGTGGCGCTTGCGCAAAACACCTGCCAAAGTGCGCCGTCTGCTTTTGCGAATTATTCACAGCAATCCGCACAAACGCATCTCCAGCGCTGAACTGGCCGGTGTAGCATTTGATCAGTTACAAGGCGAGCAAAAAACACAAGTGCTGGAAAAAATGATCAACTCCTAAGCATCGCCTGATAATGCGATTGCAACATCGACGTAATAGACTGAATAGCACAAATGAACTGCGAAGCTTGGGCCATACTGCTCAAGCGGACACATCTACAGCGACGGGTTCAATATGCAATACAAACATACTCTGGGTGTACAAACCTATGAGTTTCGCGATTTAAAAGACGTGATGGCCAAAGCCTCCCCGGCGCGTTCTGGCGATTACCTCGCCGGAGTGGCCGCGACAACCTATGTGGAGCGCATGGCCGCACGCACGTGTTTGGCTGAAGTCCCACTCGCTCGCTTCCTGGAAGAATTATTAATTCCCTACGAGCGCGATGAAGTCACACGTTTAATTATCGATACCCATGACAAAAAGGCCTTTACCGAAATCAGCCATTTAACGGTTGCGGATTTTCGCAACTGGCTGCTGTCTGATATCGCCACCACCGAAACACTCACACGCGTTGCACGCGCCATTACTCCGGAGATGGCCGCTGCAGTGAGCAAATTAATGCGTAATCAGGATTTAATTCTGGTCGCGAAAAAATGTTCGGTGATCACCCGCTTTCGCAATACCATCGGCCTGCCCGGCCATATCTCAGCGCGCTTGCAACCCAATCACCCGACGGACGATCCGCGCGGTATTGCAGCATCATTAATTGATGGCTTGCTCTACGGCTCAGGCGACGCAGTGATTGGTATTAACCCCGCTACCGATAACTTATCGGCGCTGATGGAGTTGTATCATTTAGTTGATGGCGTCATCCAGCAATTCGAAATTCCTACCCAATCCTGCATTCTCACCCATGTCACCAACCAGATTCAGTTAATTGAAAAAGGCGCACCGGTAGATTTGGTTTTTCAATCTATTGCGGGCACTGAATTGGCGAATAAAAGTTTTGGGATTGATATCGCGTTATTAGCGGAAGCACGTGAGGCAGCACTCTCACTCAAGCGCGGTACCATTGGCGATAACGTTATGTATTTTGAAACTGGCCAAGGTTCGGCTTTATCTGCCAACGCGAACCACGGTGTTGACCAACAAACTTGCGAAGCGCGTGCTTATGCGATTGCGCGGCATTTATCGCCACTGCTAACCAACACTGTTGTCGGTTTTATCGGCCCCGAATATTTATACGATGGCAAACAAATTATCCGCGCCGGATTAGAAGATCATTTCTGCGGCAAATTATTGGGCGTGCCGCTCGGTTGCGATGTGTGCTACACCAATCACGCCGAAGCCGATCAGGATGATATGGATACCTTAATGACACTACTTGCTAATGCAGGGCTGACATTTTTAATGGGAATCCCCGGCGCCGATGACATTATGTTGAATTACCAAACTACATCTTTTCACGACACACTTTATTTGCGCAAAATTCTTGGCTTAAAAGCCGCGCCGGAGTTTGAACAATGGCTCAAGAAAATGAACATCATGGATTCAGCGGGACAAGTGCGCCCCATCCGCCAGCAGCATCCACTCTTGCAACAATTTCCCAACAAGCTGGCACACTGACTTCAATCAGTGTTGATGATCCCTGGCAGGATTTAAAACAATTTACCCAAGCGCGTATCGCACTCGGGCGCACCGGCAGCAGCTTAACCACGAAAGCTGTGTTGGATTTCAGTTGTGCCCATGCCATGGCGCGCGATGCGGTGCATCTTGCCTTGGATGTAAATTCGCTTGCTGATCAATTCCACGAGCAAGGTTTAAAAACCCTGCAAGTTCACAGCCGCGCGACTGATCGCCATAGCTATTTATTGCGTCCGGATTTTGGACGGCGTTTGGATGAACCAAGCGTTTCGTTTTTGCAAGATTATTCCCGGCAACACCATTCTGAACAACCCATCGATTTATTGTTGGTTGTGGGCGATGGACTCTCATCAATGGCGATTGCCCAACAAGCGCCAAAACTCATCGCTGAAATTCAATTACAGATTCCATCACATTGGACTTTAGGCCCAATCGTTATAGCTCAACAAGCGCGGGTTGCACTGGCGGATGAAGTGAGTGAGTTATTGAATGCGCGAATGGTGGCAATGCTAATTGGCGAGCGACCGGGATTAAGTTCGCCGGATAGCCTCGGCGTGTATCTTACCTATAACGCAAAAGTCGGCCGCACCGACGCCGACCGCAATTGTATTTCCAACGTTCGCCCGCAAGGTTTGATCTTCGCAGCGGCGGCGAAGAAATTACTCTGGTTATGCGAGGCAGCAACGCGGATGGGATGCTCGGGAGTCGCCTTAAAAGATGAAAGTGATGGCGGTGGATTTATTGCAGCGTCATCGGTAGCAATTACTGATGACTAAAAATGGCGAGCATCCCTAAATGGCGAGTAATGTTTCTGAACTATTCACAACAAGCTGCGAACATAGTCAGCTAGTGCAAGCGGTTCAGGCTCCTTTGCCAATTCATCCGGCAATTTTTTCACATGCCAAATGACTTCCCACTCCAAATGCTCACCCGGTGCCAACGCTACTGAAGCGCCCTGCTGTTTCATCTCAATAAAAATACGTTCAACATGTGTAAAGAATTCGATCTCGCGCTCGCCTTGAGCTATTGCAGCGGGTGGATTATCGGCGAATTCTTTAACCAATAAATAACCTCGATCAACATACGCAACCCAGCCCTCTTTGCCATCCTGCATAATTTTGTGATGGTCAGTACGAATTTTTTTTGCGTCGTAGTGATACCAAGTCAAATCCCCGATACGTTGCACATCCAACGGATAAAAAATGCCACTGATGGGATCGGTATCGCCACGGGGGTAAAACAAGTCGCCGGAGGGCGGCAGTCGTGTCACTTCTAACGGAGCGACATTTTTTTCATGATCGCTATGATTGGTGATTCGATAAGTGACGGAGATACGGTCATCACCGACAGGCAAGTAGGTTTTGGTAAATTGGTAACCGGTTTTTTTGTCGACATCACTTATTAAAACCAGACGGTCTTCATCTGAACCCAGTGTGTAGGGTTTGCTATCCAGCGTCTCTATAGGAGGCCAGCTCCACTCAGACTGCGGGCTTGACCAGAAAACCGTTCCCCAATCGGTGATTTTATCCAGGTCAGCAATAGCGACCAGAATTTCATGGCCGCCATATTTAAGAGAGGAAACGCGGCCAGCAACCTGCGGCATAATCTCCATAGTGATATTGCCCTGCTTAATCTGCAGGCGGGAACCATCCTGCTTGCAAAATACCGGCAGTTGCTCAACTTGATTGGACTTGCCACACCCGAACAAAGCCACAGACATGGCAAGGAATGCGATCAGGGAATAGCATTTACTCATTGTGTATCATAATCCTCTAGCAGCTTCATGGCCGCCACCATGGTCGCGCCCTCTTGGAGCACGCACACTGGGGTTTTTTAAACATACTCCAGTGTACCCATTTTTATTGGCAGCGCCTATTTGCTACGAGGTAAAGCCTAGTAAAGCAAAGTAAATAACTTGCGTTGAAACTCAATTGCCAGTGG
>CAIOHY010000141.1 GCA_903858205.1 uncultured Cellvibrio sp. | reverse complement strand
CTTGTACTAACTTTTTTATCAATACTGCAGTCTTGTACGCATGTTGCACAACCGGAGACCAAGGGGCTTGGGGATAATGAGCTATCAATAATATGGTTTCTTCAAAATGAAGTTACAGGTCTTTCTTTGCAAAAGCTGAACAATACTGATTATTCAAATAAGCTATATCCTACTGCAAGAATAAAAATACTACCTGGGGAGCAAATTATAAAGGTCAAGTTCTTTGCTGAATATCGCACTTATAAAAATCCAGAAAAAGAAAGTTCTGTTTATTTTACCTACAGGTTTAACGCTGAGCCTGGGTACAGCTATACATTTAAGATCAATCACGAGATATTCGGCGGATCTATTTCGAGTGTTTCAGAAGACACTCAAGTTTGCATATACTCAGAGAGACACAATGCTCCAGGCTCATCGGTTAATTACACAGGTGAATATAGAACTCAAAGTAAAAATGCAGTTAAGATAGGTTGTGGGAAGGTTGAAATTATATAGTAGGGAGTGCGGAGTGGTGATTTATAGATTTGCATTGGCCAAATTATTTATAAATTTCCACTCTTCTCCAGTCACCGGCTGCGTCGATAGCCGGCTCTGCTTCACCAATACCATATTTTCCAATTGCGGTTGCGCTTTAATTTCCGCCAACGAAATTAAGCGGGGAAAGACTTTAGTGAGTTGAATATCCACCGAAACCCAGCGCGGATTTTCTGGCGTTGATTTCGGATCGTAATAATCGCTTTCAGGATTAAACTGGGTTGGGTCGGGGTAGGCGGTTTTTATGACTTTGGCGGTGCCGACTATGCCGACATTTTTGCAACTGCTGTGATAGATAAATATTTCATCATTCAACGCGACTTGATCGCGCAGAAAATTACGGGCTTGGTAATTGCGGATACCATCCCAGCGGCCGGATTTATTGGGCGCGGCCGCGAGATGGTCGATTCCGTAGATGTGCGGTTCTGCTTTAAATAGCCAGTAATGTTTTGCCATCACTCACTCCTTAATCATCTACGGATTTATGATTGCTACAACCATGCGCTCAAACGCTGTGCGGTTTCTTCGCTCACTAATTCCACGCTGATTTTGCGTTTCTCAACATCAACATCGGTGATAGCGACGAACACTTTTTCATCCAGTTTGTAGGTGTTGCCTTCAATCGTCAGGCTCAAGCGGCGCGCATCAAACTGCGCTTTGATCTCACTCTCTTTGGGTGCGAGCAGGGCATAACCTTCCAAGCCCCAGTCTTCCATTTTTACGCCGATACCGAATGAGTTGACCAAGCCGATACTGGCGGGGTGCACGCTGCCGATGTGTTGTTTAGCATATTGGCAGCCGAGCCAGGTTTCTGCATAGCGACATGCTTGGCGGCCAGTGTTGAGTTGGTTTTGTAATTGTTCGGCAAATTGTTTTTTATCGAGGATATCTTCCGCCGGTAAACCGCGCAGGATGCGTTTTATCGCGTGGTGATTAAATAAATCGTTGTAGCGGCGAATAGGCGAAGTGACCATCGCATAAGCTTTGAAACCCAAACCAAAATGCGGAACGGGATCAAAGGTTAATGAGCCAGCTTGCAGCATGCGTTGCAAGAGTGAATGCAGGCTCGCGCTTAATGGATTGCCGGTTGGATTTGAACGCAATTCGCTGAATAATTTTTGGAAACTATCCAGTTGAGTTAGATCGCCAATGGTTAAATCCGGGCGGTCTTCCTGAATCAGCGCAACAGCATCATTGATGCGTTCCGGGCGAAACCCGATGTGGCTGGAAAAAATACCGTAGCCGGGATGCTGCAAAAATAATTCGCCTGCGCAGAGGTTGGTAACCAGCATTGCCTCTTCAATCATGCGGTGCGCGACATTACGTTCACGTTTTTCTACGTGGTCAATTTTTCTTTGGTCGTTGAGAATGTAGGAATAGTCGGGGCGCTCCTCCATCACCAACGCGTTGGCTTGGCGATACTGCGCACGCGCTTGCGAAAATCCTTTTAATTCGACGAGCATATCGTGGATAAACGCGGGGGCGGCGAGTGGCGATTCGCCGGTGCTCATCAGCGCATCGAATACGCCCTGGTAACTCAATTTAAAATGCGACCGAATTTGCGCTTCAATAAACTCAAATGTACTGATTGTACCGTCGCGCAAAATTTGCATACGGCACACCAGCGCCGGGCGTTTTTGCTCGGGTACTAAAGAATAGGTGTCATGCGATAAATCCACCGGCAGCATGGTCACGGTTTGGCCGAGTAAATACAGTGTACTCGCACGCGCACGCGCCGATTGTTCCAGCGGGCTATCGAAACCGATGTGTTTGCTAGGGTCGGCAATTGCGGTAATTAATTCCCAGCCATGTTCGTTGGGTGCGATATAAATGGCATCGTCCATATCGCGCGTGTTTTCTGAATCGATAGTCACGAAGGGCAGGTGGGTTAAATCCAGTTCACCATTTTCAAACGTGAGTGGTGACCAGTTAATTCCACCTGCTTGAGTTTGAGCGGCCGGTTGCCATTCAAATGGAATTTGGAATTTGGCGATACTGTAACGGCTTTCTACACCGGGCTCTTCCAGTGTTCCGATACGGTTGCGAATATGAATCTGGGTTTTGCCTTCACTATTGAACGGGTGACGGGCAACTTCGCAGTGAATTAAATCGCCTACCTTGTAGCCTTTGCGCTCTTGCGGAGGAATAAATAACCAGCGATTAAAATTGTTTACGTCGGGCTCGACAAAATCGGTGGTGCCTTTATTAACGTAGCGGCCAACGAATTCCGTTAGGCCCGGTTTGATCAATTTGATTAACTTTGCTTCAAATTGGCCTTTGCTGTTGGTCGTGATTTCCGCTTCAACGCGGTCATCGGGCAGCACGCGCATCATTTGATCGGGGTCGATAAAGGCTTCGCGGCCGTCGTCGAGAATTAAAAAACCAAAGCGTTTGGTGGTTGTGCGAACCAGGCCTTGTGCGACATCTTTGGTTACAGCGATAGCGGACTTTAATTGAGCGAGTTGCTGCAGGGCATCTTTATTGAGCATGAAATACAACTTATAGATAAGGATTATGGCGCGATTATAGCTCGATTTGACTGGCCTGTTGCGCAAATCTGGGGCAGCTATTTTTTTGGGGAAAATAGTCTTTACTGAATCTGAGGAGGCAGGCTTTTGACAGTCTTGGGCGGCATCGGGTTACAATCCCCGCAAGTTAGTTATTGTTTTTATTGAATTTCTGGATAAGGGTCGGATTTTGGACGCAGTTACCATCAACAATATTCTGCTTGTCGGCGCTCTCTTGGTCGCTGCCAGTATTTTGCTGAGTTCTATTTCAACCCGCGTGGGCGTGCCTATTCTGGTGATTTTCCTCGGTGTGGGGATGCTCGCGGGTGTGGATGGCCCCGGTGGCATTGCGTTTGATGATTACTCTACCGCCTATTTGGTCAGTAACCTCGCACTGGCAATTATTTTGCTCGATGGTGGTATGCGCACGCGTGCGGCGACTTTCCGTGTTGCGCTGTGGCCGGCGCTGTCACTGGCAACGGTTGGTGTCATGATCACTGCGGGTTTAACGGGTGTGGCGGCAGCTTGGTTGTTCGATCTCTCACTTCTGGAAGGATTGTTAATTGGTGCAATTGTGGGTTCAACCGATGCTGCTGTTGTCTTCAATTTGTTAAATGGCAAGGGGCTTAATGAGCGTGTTGGGTCAACGTTAGAAATTGAATCGGGCAGCAATGACCCCATGGCGATGTTCCTCACTGTGACACTGATCGCCATGCTTGCGGCGGGTGAAACCAGTTTCAGTTGGGGTGTGCTGACGAGTTTGGTGCAGCAATTTGGCATTGGTATCGCGCTCGGTCTGAGTGGTGGTTGGTTGTTGCTGCAACTCATCAATCGCTTGTCGATCGCCGGTGGTCTGTATCCTTTATTGGCGGTGAGTGGCGGCATTATGCTGTACGCGATTTCCGGAGCGATCGGCGGTAGCGGGATTCTGACGGTTTATGTATGCGGCTTGTTGATTGGCAATCGCCCAATACGTAACCGCCACGGCATCTTGCATATGTTTGATGGTCTTGCCTGGTTAAGCCAAATCGGGATGTTTTTGGTGCTGGGGCT
This sequence comes from uncultured Cellvibrio sp., assembly GCA_903858205.1. Taxonomy (GTDB): domain Bacteria; phylum Pseudomonadota; class Gammaproteobacteria; order Pseudomonadales; family Cellvibrionaceae; genus Cellvibrio. The sequence goes on along the minus strand of CAIOHY010000141.1, from coordinate 1,763 downwards.
GCTACTCACACCGAGTGAACTATTGCCCATCGCGGTGCCTGCGCTCTTGTTATCGCTTTGGATGATTTTGTTTGCACGTCCCTTATCGGTCATCGTCGGTCTTCTACCTTTTCGCAGCTTCAATTGGAAAGAACGGATATTTATTTCGTGGGTGGGGCTGCGTGGAGCCGTGCCGGTAATTTTGGCGGTCTTTCCGTTAATGGCAGGTTTGGACAACGCCCAGTTATTTTTTAACGTTGCGTTTTTTATCGTGTTGGTTTCGCTGTTAGTGCAGGGTACTACGCTTGGTTTCGCTGCAAAGCGAGCTAATGTTGTGGTTCCTGCCGTGCCATCCCCAGTTTCCCGCGCTGGCTTGGAAATTCACGTTACCAGTCAGTGGGAATTATTTGTTTATAAACTGGGTGCAGAAAAGTGGTGTATAGGCGCAGCATTACGTGAATTGCATATGCCTGAAAATACCCGTATTGCGGCATTGTTTCGCGATAAAGAACTATTACACCCGTCTGGTAGCACAAGGCTCATGGCCGGTGATGTGCTTTGTGTGATTGGTCATGAGCAAGATTTACCGGCGCTCGGAAAATTATTTAGCGAGGCCCCAAAACGCACATTGGATTTAAGTTTCTTTGGCGATTTTATAATTCAAGGCGATGCAGAGTTGCGTGACTTGGCAATGCTTTACGCCCTTGATATGAAGGGTTACGAAGAACATAAAACACTCGGTACGTTGATTGCACAAATGGTCGGTGGAAAACCGGTAGTGGGTGATCAGAGTGAGTGGAGTGGAATGCTTTGGACTATTGCTGAAGTAGAAGGTAACAACGTGCGTAAGATTGGCGTTAAGCCAGTGGCCAAGAAAAGTGTGCCAGCCAATGATTAGTGAATTCAATGTTTACACTGTCTAATTTATCTCTATTGCAGACACGAGCGTTTATTAATGGCGAATGGTGTGATGCCGATACGCAGAAAACGTTTGTGGTAAAAAATCCCGCAACAAATGACATGATTGCGCAGGTTGCTGATCTGGGCATTGATGAAACCCGCAGAGCAATCGCAGCGGCGGCTCATGCGCAGATCGCCTGGGCACAAAAAACAGCGAAAGAGCGCAGCCATTTATTGCGCGGCTGGTTTGATTTGGTGCTACAGCATCAAGATGATCTCGCGCAGATTCTTACTCTTGAGCAAGGTAAACCCTTAGCAGAAGCGCGCGGCGAAATTGTTTACGGCGCAAGTTATATCGAATGGTTTTCTGAAGAGGCCAAACGCATTAATGGCGATGTGATTGCTCCCCCGAGTGCCGATCAACGTATTTTGGTAATCAAGCAACCTGTTGGTGTCGTCGCGGCGATTACTCCCTGGAATTTTCCTTGCGCAATGCTAGCCAGAAAAATTGCTCCCGCATTAGCTGCAGGTTGCACCATTGTTGCTAAACCTGCTGCAGAAACTCCCTTATCGGCTTTAGCGCTTGCAGTTCTTGCACAACAAGCGGGTATTCCTGCGGGCGTGATTAATATCGTCACAGGAACTGATTCAGCCACCATAGGTGCAGAATTAACGGGTAATCCATTGGTGCGCAAATTATCGTTTACAGGTTCAACTGCTGTTGGCAAACAATTAATCCAGCAATGTGCAGCCGATGTAAAACGCATCACCTTGGAATTAGGTGGCAATGCGCCGTTTATTGTTTTTGATGATGCGGATTTGGATGCAGCAGTTGCTGGCGCTATGGCGTCAAAATTTCGTAATGCAGGGCAGACCTGTGTGTG